>DATJYD010000033.1:0-4457 GCA_035499755.1 Fimbriimonadaceae bacterium | reverse complement strand
CGCCAAGTACTACGTGAGAATTCAGTTTCTGGGCGGGAAACGCGACGAACTGGAGTGCGCCCGCCCGGTCTTCGATCTCTGCGGCGAAGGGATGCGGGGGCTGGCGATGGTTCAAGGCTCCTGGCTCTCCCAGTTCGTGCCCCTCGCGGACACCGATCAGACGCGCGCCGCCTACCGCGACTGGTGATCGGCCTGCCGGTATCCTAACGCGATGGACCTTCGAGCGGCCCTCAAGGAGCAATATCATCGCGGGCTCGCAATGCTGACCCAATGCGTCGAACGCTGTCCGGAAGATCTCTGGATCGCCGCGAACCCGGCGACGGATCAGAGCGCGCCTTGGGGTGGCTTCGAGAGATCGTTTTGGCGAATCGCCTTCCACTGCGCCTACTTCACGCATCTGTACCTGGGTCAGGGTGAGGACGCCTTCGAGCCTCCCGGCCAGGAGGCGATGCGGCGTCCCGAATTCGACGAAATGTGGCACGCTCCCTGGAGTCTCGAACCCTACGAACTCCCCGTCGGAGTCGAGCCCTCGACCCGAGCCGACATCCTGGATTACATCGGCTATGTCGATGGTCGGGTCGACCCCACCGTCGATGGCCTCGATCTCGACACGGCGGCGAGCGGCTTCTCCTGGTATCCGAGACAGACCAAGCTCTCCCACGAGCTCTTGAACCTGCGTCATTTGCAGGGGCACGTCGGCCAGCTTTCGGAACTGCTCATGGCACGCGGCATCGATATCGACTGGCGGTAGCCGCCGCCTCTGCCGCTACGGTGTCGCGCTACGGAGGGGCTACATGGGACCTGGAGGCATCTTCCCGTAGTTGCCGCGCAGCTCCGCGATTCGGGCATCGATTGCCGACTTCCTCACTTTGGCGACGCCGAACTTCTTGATCATAGGGGCGGCGATCGTCTGCATGATGACCATGCCGAGCAGCCCGAGGCAGAGGAAGGAGAACATCCCGCACAGAACCGAGGCGAGAACGCCGATTCCTGGATTCCACCCCCCTCCGTAGGCGATCTTCTTGTTGAACGGATAGCTGGAGAAGCCGGCCACGAGCATCACGATCGGGTAACCCACGAAGAGGAGCAGAACGCTCAAGTCAGGCGGCACGGTTAGGCGGGCGACGATCCACACGACGACGACGATGAACGTGATGAGACCGGCCCAGTTAAGGCCGTAGTAGCCGTCACGTAGCGCTTCGAGTTGCTCCGCGGTGCCAACCGCCGGTCCCTGCCCGCGAGGATAAGCCGTAAATGAAGAAGGCCCTTCGGGGCGCGGAGGAGGCGCTTGCATAGGCCTCTGATTCTATGAACTGAGGGGATCGTCTGTCAATAATCCGCTTCACGGCCTCATCGGCGCCAATGCGATGGGATTCGAGGTCCTTCAGGATCGGGCGCTCGACCCTGCATAGACGATCGAGCCCGCGTGCGTAGATGCCGAACGTCTCGCCGACGTCCTTGTGTTTGGGGTCGACGAAGAGGCGGATCGCCTCGGCGGCGAGGAGAAACATGGCGGTGTGAGGAACCTCCTCGACGTCGAACGCGCTCCGGTTCGCGGCTTGGGCCGCCGCCCGCAACTCGCCGAAGAGGCTCTCGGTTCCCGCAACGGTATCGAAGACGTGGGTCGCCTCGTGCAGTACGACTTCGTCGAAATCCGATCCGCGGTATTTGCCTGCGCCGATGATCACGAGCGGCCCGGTCATCGTCCTCACCGTCATTCCCTCCGGCCCGGCCATCCGCGGCACGATCAGCATTTCGATCGAGTTCGGCTGCTTCTTAATGCCGGCGGTCTGCAAAATGAAGCGGATCGCCGCATCCCTCTTTGCGGGCGGGATTTCGTCGAACGAGTCGATGCAGGACTGAGCGGCCGATCTCTCGGATGGCCACAGCTTCGAGGCGAACTCGTCCTTCGACTCGTCGAGCGCCTTTCGGATTGTGCCGAACGCGTCCGAAGCGTCCAGCTCGCCGCCGACTTTGGGCATGATATCGGGAATTCGGTTCAACCCTTCCGCCGATTCCGCGCTGAAGGTCAGGGCGTCGAGAGTCCGCCAGTAGAGCCCGTCGACCCGGGCCCTCCCATCCTTCTCGGCCTCGACGAGTTGGCCGGCCCTCGTCTTGATCCGGCTTGGGAATCTGTGCTGGAGAGCGGCAAGGTCTTCGACTGCCTTGCGAAGGCCCGGCGCTTCCGGCGTTTCTTTCGCTTCCTCCATGGCCCGGATCGTTCCGTATTGGGCCGCGAACTCCGACTGGCTGAGGTGGATGGCGGGAAGACCCGCCTGGGCAGCCGATGCATGCAGAGCGATGACGGCAAGAAAGGTCATGACGGGAAGATGATACAGTTCCGGCCGCAGAGTCGGTGCCCGGCTTCCGGTCCATCGCTTCGAACAGCGGAGGCTTGGAGTGCCGGCTCTCATCCATGTTGACGGATGAAACCCCTTCGGAGCTACCGATCGTTCGTCGCGCACTGCTGGCCGGATGTTGTGCTCCCGGAGGGCTAACGCGGGTCGGTGACCGCTACTCCAATCCGGTGCTCAGCCCGCTGAAAGTACCCCTGCAGGGAGCGAAGACGTAGACGCACCCCTCAGCCGGCCGAGAGGAGGAGCAGGCACGCTGCCTTCAGGGGCTCCCAGTAATCGTTGGATGCTTTCACGGGCTGGAAGCGCGTGGTCCCCATCGGCAGGATACCGATGCTGCGATCTCATCGCCAAAGCCCCAAGGTCTCAACGCAACCAGAGGTAGACTTTCCGAACCAGTCCCGGCGCGCCGGGGCGCAACGACTTTTTATGGCCAGAACACAAACCCCCCGTCGGGGGCGTGGGCGAACGAAGACCGCTACCAGATCGAAAGAAAGCCAGAACGGCTCGCCTAAGCCGGCCCCGACAACCGAAATCATCGTCAACGTCTCCAACCGGGAGACCCGGATCGCCATGCTGGAGAACGGCCAGCTCATGGAGTACCGCGTCGAGCGCGAGGAGCGCGTCGTCGGCTCCATTTTCAAGGGCATCGTCCAAAACGTGCTCCCCGGCATGGACGCCGCCTTCGTCGACATCGGCCTCGAGCGCAATGCCTTCCTCCACGTCGGCGATCTCCTGCCCGACGAGCCGAGCGACAATTCGCCCGCGAGCATGAAGCGCAGCGAGCTCCGCCGCAGAAAGATCAAGGATTTGTTAAAACCGGGCCAGCAACTGATGGTCCAGGTCACCAAGGGTTCCCGCGGCACGAAGGGCGCCCGCGTCACGACCCGCATCGCCCTCCCCGGCCGGTATGTCGTGCTCATGCCCGAGGCGAACAACGTCGGCGTCAGCCGCAAGATCGAGGACCGCGCGGAGCGGGACCGCCTGCGCAAGGTCGGCGACAAGATCGTGCCGGAAGGCTTCGGCCTCATCCTTCGCACCGAATGCGAGAGCCGCACTGAGGCCGAACTGAAGGCCGATGTCGTCTTCCTCCAGCAGCTTTGGAAGGACGTGCTCGGGAACGCGAAGAAGATGCGCGCGCCCGCTTGCGTCCATCGTGACCAGACTCTCCTCTTCCGAACCGTCCGCGATCTCTTCGGCGAGGACATCGACCGAATGGTCATCGACGATCCCGATGAGTACGAAAAGGTGCATCTCGTGGCAAACATGGTCGCCCCCGCCCTGCGCGACAAGATCATGCTTTACGACAAGGATGCGCCGATCTTCGACAACTACGGCATTGAGCGCGAACTGGACCGTCTGCTTCAGCACAAGGTGCCGATGAAGTCGGGCGGCTCCCTCGTCGTGGACGAGATGGAGGCCCTCACCGCGATCGACGTCAACACCGGCAAGCAAGTCGGCACGACCCAGCTCAGCGACACGATCTTCAAGGCCAACATGGAAGCCGCCGACGAAGTCCTTCGCCAGCTTCGCCTCCGCGATATGGGCGGCATCATCGTGGTCGACTTCATCGACATGGAAGCCGCCGACGACCGTAAGAAGCTCCTCGACCACTTCACCAAGGGCCTCGGCCGCGATCGGGCCCGAACCCGGGTCGGCAAGATTTCATCCCTGGGTCTGGTCGAGCTAACGCGAAAGCGAACCGGCGAATCCGTCACCGAGGCGATTTCCGAGATTTGCCCGATGTGCGCGGGCCAGGGCCGGATTTCCTCGAAGGAGACCGTCTCCCTCTGGATCGAGCGCGACATGTGGCGCAAGATCAACGAGGACGGAAACGCTTTCCTCGTGGAATGCCATCCGGCCGCGGTCGAAGCCCTGATCGGCCTCGACGGCGAGAACGTGGAGGAGTTGGAGCATCAGATGCGCCGCGGCATCTACATCCGCGCCAACTTCGACATGGAGTACGAGGAGTACGAGATCACGTCGGGGAAGGTCGAGGACTACGACCGCGACTACATGGGCTACCGCCGCGCCCAGGTGCTGGAGTGCAACGTCCGGCGGTCGGCCTTCGACAACACGACGCGCATCGTCGGCTGGACCGAC
>DATJYD010000032.1:0-2687 GCA_035499755.1 Fimbriimonadaceae bacterium | reverse complement strand
AAGTTCCGGGAAGCCGGAAGGACGTCGTCGTTGTCGTTGCCGTACATTGCGAACGCAAGGCCGAATTGCTTCTCGTTGGAGATGCAGGCCGCGCCCTTCGCCGCTCTCTTCGCTTGCGCGAAGACCGGGAAGAGAATCGCCGCCAGAATCGCGATAATTGCGATCACGACTAGAAGTTCAATAAGTGTGAATGCTCGCCTCATGATGTCTTGCCTCGGGGCACCTCTATTGTAGAGGCTGCGAGGCCCTCGCGAGCCGGCAGCCGCCTGGTAATCGATCCCCTCCTTAACCAAACGTTAATTAACTTACCAGGGTGTAGAACATCATGTTCATCAAGTTTTCCCCAACCAAGTGGAATTCCCGGGAACAGAATTCCGCCCGCGTCGTCAAGTCCCAAACCGGTCGGATTCCACCCGATCCCCATCTCCAAAATCAGTCGTGATCGGCGCCGCCGATGGGCAATGGGCCTAACGGGAACCTTCCTCGGCACGGTTCGGCGGCTCCCGGCGTTGGAAATGAACGATGGGATCGGCGCGCCGCTCCTCCAGAACCCCAAGGCGCGGACTGACCGAGTCCGTTGCTTCCTCTCCCGGCGTGCCACCCATCGAACTCTGATTCCCTGCTAACCCAGCAACGCGGAGGCGCAGAGACTCGTGCACGACGGTCATCCGGTTGCTCCGCACCTCCGCGTTGAATTACTCGAACAGCGACTCCGCGAAGTCCTTGGCCTTGAAGTCCTTGAGGTCCCCGACCTTCTCCCCCGTCCCGATCAGCTTGATCGGTATCTTCAGCCGCTCGTAGACCCCGATCAGGGCGCCGCCCCGGGCCGTGCCGTCGATCTTGGTCAGAACGAGCCCCGTCACGCCGGCCGTCTTCTTGAACTCCTCCGCCTGCCGGATCGCGTTTTGGCCGGTGTTCGCGTCGAGGACGAGGAGGACCTCGTCGGGCTTTCTGCCCAGCGACTTCTCCGCTACTCTCGCGATCTTCGCGAGCTCGTTCATGAGGTTGCCCTTGCTGTGCTGCCGCCCCGCCGTGTCGGCGAGCACGAAGTCGGCGCCGCGCGCCTTGGCCGCCTGGATCGCGTCGAAGATCACCGCGCTCGAATCCGCGCCCGGCTGCGAGCGCACGATCTCCGCCCCAACCCGCTGAGCCCACACTTCGAGCTGCTCGATCGCGGCGGCCCGGAACGTGTCGCCCGCGGCGAGAATGACCTTGAATCCGCGTTTGACGAGCAGATGGGCGACCTTGGCGATCGTCGTCGTCTTCCCAACCCCGTTCACTCCGACGAAGACGAACAGGGAAGGCGCGTCGTCGTTCATCTCGAGGCCGACCGCGCCTTGCTGCTGGAATCGGTCGGAGATCGCCTTCTTTAACCGCTCCTTCATGTCCGCCGGCTGAGTGATCTTCTCGTCTCGAACGGCCTTGCGAAGCTCGTCCAAGATCTCCGTCGCGGTGACGACGTGCGTATCGGCCTGAAGGAGCGCCTCTTCGAGCTCCTCATAGAACTCGTCGTCGATCACCCCCCGCCCCATGAGCCGGTCGAAGCGCTGCATCAGCCCTTTGAACATCGCTAAGAGTGTAGCGTTTCGTGGTGTCGCCGAACGTCATTGCGACAGGTCTCCGAGGCGGTGGATCTCGGCCGAATCGGCTCCGCCTCCGAAGCGGTGGATCTCGGTGGATTCGGTGGTCCGGTCTCCTTAAGCAACCAGCATTGCGCCTAGACGAGCTTCTTGAACTGGTGCTTGCCGACCCGCAAGGTCTTGCCTCGCAGCTCGCCGGCGGCAATCCGCGCGGTCGGATCGGTCGACTTTTCCCCATCCAGCGACACCGCGCCGGCCTTGATGAGATCGCGGGCCGCGCTATTGCTCTTCGCCATCCCGAGAGCCGCGATCAGGGCCGCCAATGAGGCGGGATCGCCCACCTCGGCCGGGATCGCCGCCTCCTCCGCCTCCACCGGCTGCTGCCGCTTCGAAAAGGTCTCGATGAAGTAGCGTTCGGCCTCGTCTGCCGCGTCGCCCGAATGGTAGAGCCCGACGATTTCCTTGGCGAGTCGGATCTTCGCATCGCGCGGGTTCCTTCCCGCCGAGAGCATGTCCCGGACCTCCTCCATCGGCACGTCCGTGCATAGCTCGAACCAGTTGACGATCAAGTCGTCGGGGATCGACATCGTCTTCCCGAACATCTCGTTCGGCGTGTCGACGACGGAGACGTAATTGCCCAGCGACTGGCTCATCTTGTCTTTGCCGTCGGTGCCCACGAGAATTGGACAGAGGACGACGGCCTGGGGCGATTGTCCGCTTGCTTCCTGCAGTTGCCGTCCCATCAGAATATTGAACTTCTGATCGTTGCCGCCCAACTCGACGTCGGCTTCGAGCGCGACGGAATCGGTGGCTTGGAGCAGCGGGTACATAAGCTCGTGCATGGCGATCGGCTGGTGCGCCTCCCAGCGCTTCGTGAAATCGTCGCGCTCCATGATGCGGGCGACGGTCGTCTTGCCGCACAGTCGTAGCACCGCCTCGAAGTTCATCGGTGCCAGCCATTCGCTGTTGTGACGGACCTCCGTCTTCTCGATATCGAGGATCTTGCCGAACTGCTTCTTGACCGACTCGACGTTGACCGCGACCTCCTCAGCCGTCAGTTGCTTCCGGGTCTTGCTCTTCCCGCTCGGATCGCCGATCATCGTCGTC
>DATJYD010000031.1:0-7786 GCA_035499755.1 Fimbriimonadaceae bacterium | reverse complement strand
GTCCTTCCAGTCCGCCGACCGTAACGATCCTCCCGTCCAAGCTCAGCGTTGCTTCGGGGCGGACCGCCCGTAGCATTCCTTCGCCGGTCATCAGATTGTCCAATCCGACTGTCGCCCCCGAGCCCTCCCTCAAGCGGAAAGTGCGGCCGACCAGCCCGTTCGACAAGACGATCTTGCCGGGATCGCCGGTCTTGTAGACCGCGGCTCGGCTCGGAACCTGGTTCAGGAGCCAGTCGCCGAGGACCGGCTTGGGATCATAGACGGGCATTTGGATCATGGTGGATGCGGCGAGAAGGCTCAGCACGAACGGAGTATAGAAGGTGGCTTCGGCGTCTCGCCAAGCGACTCACCTTCTAAGAGCTTTCCGGTCCCGCAGATTGAGCCCGATGCTCAGCACGAATGCAATGACGAAAACCGCCGCCGTCGCATTCGAGGCGAGGTCCGCGTCCGGCCGCCAGCCCGTCAGTCGCTCGATGAGATACTGGATGTAGGTTTGCTCGGTCACGTGCTGCCCGAGTGCTTCCCGAACCCGCCAGTGCAGATCCGTGCAAAGGCAGTAGCCGAAGCCGAACCAGATCCCGAGAATCAGCCAGGAGAACAGCACCGCGCTCATCGTCGCGAGGTGCCACGGCCGCGTCTTCCTCCAAACCCAGCCCACGCAGTTGAACGCGACGAGCGCGGTGTGGAAGACGATGAGGCCAATGTCGGCCACGTGAAGCCAGAACATGCCTTCGTTATCGCACCGTTCCACCCGAGCGCAGAGTCGATTTGGACCGGTTTTTCTCCACCCGAAGCCTATTCTGGATTCTCAGGGTGTGACGCTGACCGTCAAAAGACGAGTCCCGCACGCGACATCGCGCATTCGCCCTCGGCATGTCCGGTCGCGGTACTCTCTCCGCGTGCGACCAATAGTCTGGTTCGCCATCGCGCTGACGGTCATCCAAGTGGCTTTCGCCCAGTCCGCCAGCCCCGCTGCCGAAATGAGGAGGTGGATCGGCGTGCACCTCGACACCCAGGGCAAAAACCTGCCCTTCAGCTTCGTTTACGATGGCCGCCCGTCGGCCGCCTTCCTCTCCTCGTGGACCGAGAAGAAGGAGATCGCCAAGCTCGACGAGCACCGCACTCGCGTGACGACCACCCGCACCGATCCCGCGACTGGCCTCGAAGTGAGATACGTCGCCGTCGAGTACTCCGACTTCCCGGCCGTCGAGTGGACGGTCACTCTCAAGAACACCGGCAAGCACGACACCCCGATCGTCGAGGATTTGCAGGCGCTCGACGCTACGATCGAGGTGGCGGGCGATCCCATCCTTCATCACAACGTCGGCTCGCCGGCCAACGCCGGGGACTACGGGCCCCTGGAGACGCCGCTGCCGGCGGGAACTTCGAAGCGCCTCTCGGCGGCCGGCGGACGCCCGACCAACACCGACATGTCCTACTTCAACCTCGCTTGGCATGGGCAAGGCGAGATCGTCGTGGTCGGCTGGCCCGGTCAGTGGGCGGCGACCTTCGCGCACGACGCCGGATCTCGCGTCCAGGTCGTCGCCGGCCAGGAGCAGACCCATTTCACGCTCCATCCCGGCGAGGAGGTCCGCACGCCGTTGATCGTCCTCCTCGACTGGAAAGGCGACTGGATCGACGGCCAGAACCAGTGGCGGCGCTGGATGATGGCCTACGGCATGCCCCATCCCGGCGGCAAGCTGCCTCAGCCGATGATGCTCGCGAGCAGCAGCCGCGCCTACCAGGAGATGATCGGCGCGAACGAAGAGAACCAGATCATGCACATCCGTCGCTACCGGGAGGAGGGTTTCAAGCTCAACTACTGGTGGATGGACGCCGGCTGGTACATCCAGGAACAGGGCTGGCCGCAGGTCGGGACCTGGGAGCCGGACCCGCAGCGCTTTCCCCACGGATTCAAGCCGATCAGCGACTACGCCCATGCCCACGGCGTGAAGATCCTCGTCTGGTTCGAGCCGGAGCGGGTCGCGCCGGGAACTTGGCTGGCCGAAAACCATGAGGAGTGGTTGCTCAACCCGGCGAAGAGCCTGCTCGTCCGCCATTCCTCGACCCTCGGGACGAACGAGCCGCTCGTCATCCTCAACTCGGCCAGTTGGCCGGTCACCATCGGCACCGTCACCTGGAAACCCCACAGCCTGTCCCTCCATCCCGGGCCGAAGGGCGAGTATAGCGTCGTGAGGTTCACCGCCCCGAAGGCCGGGACCTACAAGATCGACTCGACCTTCGCGGAGATCGATCAAAAGACGACCACCGACGTGCATGTGCTGGTGGATGGCAGGCCGATTTCGGACGCCTACATTCAGCTCAACGGCCTCGGCGCGACCAGCCCCTTCTCCGGCTCCGTCGATCTCGCCGCCGGAGACACCGTCGATTTTGTGGTCGGCTATGGCAACGGCCATTACGACTACGATTCGACCGGCCTCGACGCCAAGATCACCGGTCCCGACGGCAAAGCCCACGATGCGGCAACCGAGTTCGGTGGAGAACTCTGGAATTACGGCTGGCTCACCCCCGGGGGCCAACCGGACGCCTCGACCTTCCGCGTCTACGACCTGAAGGAAACCGGCGGCGAGACCGGCAACCAGCTTCTCGATCTCGGCAACCCCGAGGCGCGGAAGTGGCTGACCGAGCACATCGACAAGCTGATCGTCGACAACGGGATCGACCTCTACCGGCAAGACTTCAACATCGATCCGCTCTCGTTCTGGCGGGCGAACGAACCGCCGGATAGGCAGGGCGTCACCGAGAACCACTACGTGGTCGGCTACCTGGCCTACTGGGACGAGCTCCGGCGTCGCCATCCCGACATGCTGATCGACTCCTGCGCCTCCGGCGGGCGGCGGAACGACCTCGAGACCATGCGCCGCGCGGTGCCGCTGTGGCGGAGCGACTACGCCTACGAGCCGATCGGCCACCAATCGCAGACCTACGGGATCTCGATGTGGCTCCCCTACTACGGGACGGGGACGGTCGCGGTGGAGTCGGCGCCCTACTACGGCGGAGGGGTCACGCCGGTGCATCCGTACGCCTTCTGGAGCAACGCCGTGCCCGCGCTGGGCTGCGGCATCGACATCCGGGAGAAGGGACTCGACTATCCTGAGTTGCTCAAGCTGTTCGCCGACTGGCGCTCGATCGCGCCCGACTTCTACGGCGACTACTACCCGCTGACGCCTTACTCCCTGGCGGAGGACGCCTGGATCGGCTGGCAGTTCCATCGGCCTTCGAGCGGCGACGGCATGATCGAGGTCTTCCGGCGGGCCAAGGCCGGGGTGGCTTCGACGGTCGTCAAGCTGCGCGGGCTGCAGGCTGCGGCGCGCTACCGGCTGTCGGTGGTGGACGGCCCGGGCGTTCTCGACGGGCGAGTGGTGTCCGGCCGCGATCTGATGGAGGGGCTGACGGTCGACTTACCGTCCGCGACGGCGGCGCTGGTGCTGAGGTACGGGAGGACAGGGGATTGACCATTGCCTCTGCCTGGGGATGCGATCGTCTTGAGACTTGAAAGGTGCCGGGAGGGGCCGCCGTCCCAGGGAACAGGCCCATGTACAACCTGGTAGCATCCTCGTTCCGATGCTCCTACCTTCCCTAGCTGCCGCGGCGTCCCTACTTTGTATGCCGCAATCGGGAGCGGGCGCGCCTAGGTGGACAGCCGAGCAGGCGAACGCGTGGTATGCCAAGCAGCCCTGGCCGGTCGGGTGCAACTTCGTGCCGAGCAGCGCGGTGAACGACACCGAGATGTGGCAGAAGGAGACCTTCGATCCCACCACGATCGACCGCGAAGTGGGTTGGGCGCAGTCGCTTGGGTTCAACACCTGCCGGGTCTTTCTTCAATACATCGTTTGGAACGCGGACCCGCGGGGCTTTCGCAGCCGCTTCGACCGGTTTCTATCCATCGCTTCGCGGCACGGTATGACGGTGATCCCGGTGCTCTTCGACGACTGCGCCTTCGATGCCAACCGCGAGCCCTATCTCGGCAAGCAGGACGACCCGATCCCCGGTGTCCACAATTCGCGCTGGGTCCCGAGCCCCGGCCACAAGCTCGCCGTCGATACCACAGCTTGGCCCTCCCTGCGCAAGTACGTCGGGGACTTGGTCGGTGGCCATCGAAGCGACCGGCGGGTCCTCGCCTGGGACCTCTACAACGAACCGGGAAACAGCGGCATGGGGGAGAAGAGCCTGCCGTTGCTGGAGGCCGTTTTCGGTTGGGCTCGCGAGGCGAAGCCGGATCAGCCGCTGACGGTGGGTTGCTGGGGCGGGCCGAAGGCGTTGGAGGACCGCGAGGTCGAGCTTTCCGACGTGATCTCGTTCCACTTCTACGGCGACCACGCCGGCCTCGCCGCGCACATCGAGCAGTTCAAGAAGTACGGCCGGCCGGCGATCTGCACCGAATGGTTCGCCCGGACGTTCGGTTCGAGCATGGCGGCGGACCTGCCCTTGTTCAAGGCCGAGAAGGTCGGCTGCGCCTGCGCGGCGCTCGTGAACGGGCGGATCCAGACCAACTTCCCCTGGGGGTCCCCTCCGGGTGGTCCCGAGCCGAAGGTATGGTTCCACGACCTCTTCCGCCACGACGGCACGCCGTACGATCCGGCTGAGGTGGCGGCGATCAGGAAGATCATCAGGCAGCCCTCGCCTTCCAGATCCTGCTCTACATCCCATTCATCGGGGTCTTGAGACAGCGTTACTGGGGGTTTTTGGCGACGGTGCTCCTGTGGGGAGTCCCGGCGGCGCTGGGAGTGGTCGTCTTCCTTATGTCAGGCACGCCCGCGTGGGTTTACCATTCCGAGGCGACTCTTATTGCAGTCACCGCCTATTTCTCCCTCAGATTAATCGGCCGCCTTGGGCCAAAGCCAATCTGACGGATCATGCATCTGGACGCGCAATTGTGTAGCGGCAGGGCTCGCCCTGCGAACCTGTCGTGCATAGATCGAGCTAAGGGGCGACCTCAGGTTCACAAGCCCCGGGCTGGGCACTCCGCGAGTGCAGCAGATGCGTTGGTGCGGCGGACGCCCCGCAAAATTGCCGATTTTTCAATTGCGATATCGTTATCGCTGAGATTTGTGATAACGTTATCGTAACGAAAACGGCACAGGTCTCACCATGCGAGTCACCCCTTCACGATGGCTCTCTTCTTCTCTCGCCCTGGTCTCCGTCGGGACCGCCTACGGGCAGTTCTGGACGATCAACACGAACGGCACCCCGACCGCGATCAACGATAGCGGGATCGCCGCCGGCTATAACACCACCCAGTACTTCACTTGGTCGGCCGGCGGGGGCCTCGTCGGCATCGGCGGGGTCGTGCCCGGCAACGGCAACGGGGGTTGGCCCTCGATTTCGGCCGACGGAACCCAGGTGGGCGCCACCGCGAACAACCCGGTGACCGGTAAATCCGAGATGGCCTACTATCGGACCAACACCGGAATGTGGACGACCTGCGGAAGCCTCGGCTCCTACTCGGGATCTTCGGCCAGCGCAGGATTCGCGATGAATTCCGCCGGTTCGATCCTCGCTGGGAACGCCTGGATAAGCGCGGGCAACACCCACGCCGTCGTCTGGTCGGGCGGGACGATGACCGATCTCGGATCAAACCTCTCGACCCGCAGCACCAGAGCGAACGGCGTGAGTGACGACGGAAGTCTCGTCGGTGGCTGGCAGGACAGAAGCGACGGCTACCGCAGCGGCGCCGTCTGGGTCAACGGTGCGGAGACGGTTCTCACCGTCGGCGGTAATCCCCTCGCCGACGTCAACGCAGTCTCCGGAGATGGCCAATGGGCGGTCGGCAACGGCGGGGCCTACGCCTTCGGCCAGGCATACATGTGGAACCGGAGCACCGGGCTCTCGTTCCTGAATAGCCCGTTCGATACGTCGATGTACGACACCCTCTCGGCCACCGCGGTTAGCCGCGACGGCAGCGTGGTCGTCGGCTACGCCCGCGACACCAATCCGCTCGATTGGGGAACGCCCGATATCGGATGGATTTGGACCAGCGGCACCGGCGTCGAGGAGATCGGCGCATGGGCGACCGCACAAGGGTTCAACATCGGCGGCAACTCCCTGACCGACCCGACCGGCATCTCTCCCGACGGCCGGTACATCGTCGGATACGGCTACGCTCCAAACGGCTTCACGACCCTCGGATGGGTCGTGTCCACGCCGGTGCCCGAACCGGCGACCCTCGGCGTCCTCGCGATCGGCACGCTTGCCGTGCTGCGACGAAGGAAGAGCCGATAAACCCTCTCCTTGCCCGGCGCGTCTGGCTCAGTGCCAGGCGGCCGGGCTTCTTTTCCCTTTGGAGGGTATTGTGCCGGGAGTGAGTTCTCCGGGGCGACGCGCCAAGAGGGTCCTGCTCGCCGATGTTGCGCGCGAGGCCGGAGTTTCCGTTCAGACGGCGTCTCACGTCATGTCGGGAAACATGACGGTGCGCCTTCCCGACAGCACGCGCGAACGGGTCTACCAGGCCGCCGAGCGCGTAGGCTACCGGCCGAACCGCCTCGCCCAGGCGATGAAGCGTGGACGGACCAACCTCATCGGGGTCTGGATGCCCGTCGACCGGCTCGTCTTCACCTATCTTCGCTTCCTGCGGGCGATAAGCTCCCACTCCCGCGAAGATGGCTTCGAGCTGATGATCACCGGGCTTGAAGGAGCGACGGCCTACTCGGGGCGCGGCTCCGCGCCTTCTTTCTGGCCGATCGACGGCCTCATCGCAGTCGATGCCGGTAAGGCCATTCAGCTCTTTCGGGCTGACCCCAGCAACGACGGCATCCCGGTCGTCGTGCTCGGCTTTGAGGAGTTCGCCAACAGCGATTCCGTGACCTGGGATGTTGCCGGTGCGGCTCGTTTGGCAACCGAGCGGCTCATCGAGAAAGGCTGCCGCAAGATCGTTCACATCACTCTCGATTGGATCCTCGCGGACTACCCGCGAGAGCAGCGCCGTCGAGGCTACACGGAGGCAATGACGTCAGCCGGCCTGGAGCCGCGGTTCGTGGCCGCCCCGGACGAGACCAGCGCAGGCGCGGCCCAGGCAATAGCGGCCCATTTAGTAGCGGAAGGCTGTCCCGACGCCGTAGTCGGATTTACCGACACGCTTGCAATTGGAGCGACGCGGGCCGTTCTCGAAGCAGGCTTCGACGTGCCGGGCGACTGCCGCATCTGGGGGTTCGGCGACTATCCCGAGTCCGGCGAAGTTCGCATTCCCCTCTCGACCATCCGAGTTCCCGTGGAAGAAGCGGTCGCCCAAGCCTGGAAGTGGATCATCCAGCGCATGGGGGATCCCGATACGGCTCATCGTATGGCGACGTTGGACATGGAGTTGATCGAGCGCGAGTCGTCCTGAGGTCGAGCCCTCCGCCGAGCAGGGGACGTTCTGGAAACTGGACAGCAGGCTGTCGATCCCTGTGCCAGACCGGCGCGCCCAGGCACGATTCCGCGCTCCCAGAAGCTCGTCCATGGGCCAAAAGCTCGCATGCAACCGCACGCTATAAAAGAGCTGGAGCCGATCATCGAAGCGGCTGATCAACGAAAGGAGGCGATCGCCGACTCGCGTAGGCCTCCCATGAGCACTGGCGATTCGGACAACCGGGTAGAGGCATGGCCAGGGGTAACATGCGCGCGAATGCGATGACAGCCTTGCGGTTGATTCCTCTGCTCTTCGTTGCTCTTGCGGGAGGCCAGACGGTGCGAAGCGGCGACGCGGTTATTTCGATCGGGAGGGGGAAGTGGACGCTCAGCACGTCCAAAATGGAGCGCGTCGTGGTCTTCGAAAACGGCCGCTTGA
>DATJYD010000030.1:0-9387 GCA_035499755.1 Fimbriimonadaceae bacterium | reverse complement strand
CCCTTCCGCAAGCAACTTGTAGAGTCGAGAGCGCGGCTCGCCCCGTTCCAGATCGGGAAGTACGGACAGCTTCAGGAGTGGCTGGAGGACTACGACGAGGCCGAGGTGCACCATCGACACACGTCGCACCTCTACGCCCTCTATCCTTCGGATCAGATCTCGCCTTCCGGGACCCCCGCTTTGGCCGAGGCCTGCCGCAAAACGCTCGAACGGCGCGGGGATATGGGCACGGGCTGGTCGCTGGCGTGGAAGGTCTGCTTTTGGGCCAGGCTCGGCGACGGTGACCACGCCTGGCTGATCTTGAGGCGGCTGCTGGAGCCGGTCGGCGCGATGGGATACGACATGTCGAACGGCGGGGGAACCTATCCGAACCTCTTCGACGCCCATCCGCCCTTTCAGATCGACGGCAATTTCGGAGCCACCGCCGGGATCGCGGAGATGCTCGTGCAGAGCGACGGTAAGACGATCCGCCTGCTCCCCGCTCTTCCGAAGGACTGGGCCTCGTCGGGTTCTGTGCACGGGCTGCGGGTGATCGGCGGGATGACGGCCGACGTCGACTGGAAGAACGGCAAAGTGACGAGCTACCGCGTCGGCGGCGCGAAACCCGCCGGGCTGAAGGTGGTCACTCCGTAAGTCTCTTCGACGCGGAGTAAACGGGCGCCGCCCCAGACTTTGAGATGCGCGATCGGAACCGGCGGCTACGGAGCGATGCTCGGCGACGTGTTATCGTGGGTGGTCGTGAGCTGGGTCTCCCCGCTCCCGTCCGCATTGATCGTGAACACGTTGGGGACGCCGGCGATATACCGCACGAAGGCGATCTTCGTTCCATCCCAGCTATAGACCGGGTTGTGGTCCTGATCAGAGTTGTCGGTCAGACGAACCGCGGCGCCTCCCTGCAGATCCATCGTGTAGATCTGGTTGTTGCCATTGCGGGTGCTGGAGAAGAGGACGTGGAGATCGTCCGGGGCGAAGAAGGGTTCGTACTCGTTCGTTCCCGTGAAGATGCGGTTTTGGTTCGAGCCGTCGATGCCCATCGTGTAGACCTGGCTGAGGCCGTCGCGGTTCGTCTGAAACGCGATCTCGGTACCTTCACGGTTGTACGTCGGATAGGTGTCGGCGAAGGTGTTGTTGGTGAGCCGGACCTCGCCGGTGCCGTCGATGTTGATCTTGTAGATCTGATAGTCGGCGTCCTTGTTGCTGGCGAAGACGATCTGCAGGCCGTCCGGGCTGAAGGCGGGATCGATGTCCTCCGCGTTGTCGTAGGTCAGGCGCGTCTGGTTTTTCCCGTCCGCATCCATCACCCAGATCTGGGGCGAGCCCGACCGGCTGCTGACGAACGCGATCTTCCTGCGGAAGGGGCTGAAGACCGGCTGTGAGTCGGTGAAGGCGTCCGAGGTCAGGGCAACGACGCCGCCGCCCGAAGAGGTCATCGTGTAGATCTGGTTTTGGCCGGAGCGGTCGCTGGCGAAGGCGATCTGACCGACGGGGGCGATCGGCGCCGTTCCGGCGCAACCGCAAGCCAAGGCCAGGGCGGAAAGGGCGATGACGGAAACAACTGGGCTCGAATATTGGATCGACTTCATGTGTTGGGCCTCAGACTTGGACTGGACAGGAGTTCGAATCGCGGTTCGCGCGGATTTATCGCGGAATGGATAGCGACATTGTATGGAGATAAGTTTCCGGGTTACCGTGCACAATTCCGCGTCATAGGTTTCACTGACAAGTTCCGCGATGGAGCGCGGCGGCGGAAGTCGCTGGCCGCCAGGAAGAACCGAACCGCTCGGACGCATGCTCGGTCAGACGAGTTCGGGAACCGGGGGACGACGGAGAGCGTTTGCGTCTCTTTGTTGTGGCCCGAATCCTGCGAATACAATGAACGCCATGAGTCGCGAAGAGATCACCGTCGCTGCCGTCGCCGAACTGAGACAATCGGTCAAAGCCACCTTCCAGTATCTGGACTTCCTGGGGGTGACCGAGGCCGCCGCCTTGTCCTCGGCCCGATGGGTCGGCAAGGGAAAGCGCAACGAGGCCGACCAGGCCGCCTGCGAGGGCATGCGGAGGACGCTGAATCAGCTCGACATGCAGGGCGAGATCGTGATCGGCGAGGGGGAGCGCGACGAGGCCCCGATGCTCTATATCGGTGAGAAGCTGGGAACCGGAGAAGGCCCGAAGATTCAGATCGCGGTCGATCCTCTGGAAGGGACGAACCTGTGCGCGAACGGCACTCCCAACGCGATCGCCGTCCTCGCCGCGGCCGTCGAGGGCGAGGGTTTCCTCATGCACGCGCCCGACTGCTATATGGACAAGCTGGTGGTCGGGCCGGAGTGCGTGGGAGTCGTCGACATCACGCTGCCGACGCGAGTAAACATCCGGCTTATGGGCAAGGCTCTGGGCAAGGATGTGGACGAACTGATCGTCGGTGTGCTCGACCGGCCTCGGCACGAGACCTTGATCGCGGAGATTCGGGAGGCCGGCGCGCGCGTGCACCTCGTGCCGGACGGCGATCTCTCCGTCGCGATCGCCGCGCTCGATCCGGACGCGGGAGTCGACGCTTTGATGGGAGTGGGAGGCGCTCCGGAAGGAGTCATCACGGCGGCCGCCGTCCTTTGCATGGGCGGTGAGATGCAGGCGCGGCTCAAGTTCACCTCGGAGGACCAGCGAGCGAGAGCGGAGAAGATGAACGACGGCGATCTCGACCGGGTGTTCCACACGGAAGACCTGGCGCGCGGCAACGTGATGTTCTCCGCCACCGGGATCACGTCCGGCGACCTGCTGCGAGGCGTTCGCTACCACCGCGGCTACGCGCTCACGGAGTCGATCATCATGCGCTCGGCGGCGGGCACCGTCCGGCGCATTCAGACGACGCATCGGCATTCGGCGCAGTACGAGCTGTGACGAATGGGGTGTATGGGGCTCTTCCCCGTACTTGACGGTCACTTGATCGGGAACCGGCTGAGGCTGTGAGGACGGGCTACTTCGTCGTGCCGGTTTGGCTCGGGGACGCAGAGTCCTTCTTGGCGTCAGGCGCGACCTTTTCCGCGATCGCCGTAGCGGGGGCGGAGACGAGGGTCACCGTGCCGACCTTGTCGGTGGGCGTCCACACGTCGCTCCAGGTCCATTCGTCGTTCGACTTGTCGGCGAACGTGGCCTTGAAGTTGCCGGCCCCGGTCCAAGAGATGTCCGCAGGCAGCTTAACCGCCGAGCCGCCCTCGAAATGGGCGGAGCCCGATCCATCCGGTTTGAACGTCCAAACGGCGGCTTCGCCGTCGGAGGCCTTGAGGGTGTAACCGCCGCTCCGGTCGGCGCTCCAGCTTCCCGAATCCTTGTACCAGCCGGCCTTGCCTGGCCCGTCCCATTCGGATTGCCACTTAGCGCCGGCGCCGGTCCAACTCGACATGCCGGTGACGTGGGCCGAGTCCGCATAGGCGGCCTTGTAGGACATGAATCCGGCAAGAGGGCTCGTCTGAGTGCACGTGTAGCTTCCGCTCGTGCCGTTCAGCTTCCCGGCCGTGAAGGCGTAATCGCCCTTGTAGGATTGGGGATAGGAAGTCCAGCCCGTCGAAGACGTCAGGGTCAAATGTCCCGCGGGTTGCGTCTTGGACTGATCGATATAGAAGCTGTCCGAGAAGGTCGAGCCAGACCAGCGGGTCGCCACCCAGAGATGAAGAGAGCCGTCATAGGAGAAGCTCTGGCCTCCCGAAGCTGCTTCGGCGGAGGGTGCGAGAGCGCGTTTCAGAAGCGTCGGACCAGTTCCGTTCAGCCCGCCGAAGCGCCGAACGAAGGCGCCGATCGAGGGCACGTCGACCCCGGAGCTGCCTGCGACCCCGTAGCTGGCCACCGGCATCCCGCCCTCGGCCATCGAGAGCGCGGCCATCCGCTGGAGGTTCTGGACGGACATCGAGGCGGGATCGAAGGTCTTGGCGGTGTCGTCGCCGCCGCAAGAGACTGCGAAGACGATGATAGCGATACCCAAGTAGCTGAGCTGCGGTTTCATGACTGACCCTCTTCTATTGTAGTACGGACGGGAGCCCGGCAGGAGTGCGCCCGCCCGGATTTCGCACGCACCTCACCCTCCGGTCCGTTCCTCCATTTCCCGTTCCGTCCGCACGCTTTGCGCCGCGGAAATGGAGGAGGAGGTGGCGACGCGAGTAGGATAGAGCCATGCTTCCTTGTATCGCGGCAGCTATCGTTTGTAAGCCCACCATTCAGGCTCGTGTCGACGATTTGATGTCCAAGCTCACGCTCGCGGAGAAAGTCGAGCTGATGAGCGGCACGGATGGGATGTACACCCGTCCGATCGAGCGGCTCGGCATTCCTCGCTTCAAGATGTCGGATGGGCCGGCGGGTGTGCGAACCTGGGGGCCGACCACCGCGTATCCGGCGCCGATCTGCATGGCGGCGACCTGGGACCGGGATCTCCAGCACGAGGTCGGGAAGGCGTACGGGATCGACGCGCGGGCGCGCGGGGTCGATTTCCTCCTCGCCCCCGGGGTGAACATGTACCGGGTGCCCCAGAACGGCCGCAACTTCGAATACTACGGCGAGGACCCCTACCTGTCGGGACAGATGGCCGTTCAGTTCATCGAGGGCGTGCAGAGCCAGGGCGTGGCGGCGACCGTGAAGCATTTCGACGCGACCAATCAGGAGCACGACCGGACCGGGACCAGTTCCGACGTCGACGAGCGCACCTTGCGCGAGATCTATCTCCCCGCCTTCGAGGCCGCCGTTAAGGAAGGGCACGTCGAGGCCGTCATGTGCTCCTACAACCTCCTCAACGGCACCTACGCGAGCGAGAACGACTGGCTGCTGAACCGGGTGCTGAAGAAGGATTGGGGATTCAAAGGCGTCGTCATGTCGGATTGGGGCGCGACCCACCATGCGGTTGCGGCGGCCAACCATGGGCTCGACCTCGAGATGCCGGGCGGCGACTTCTTCACCGACGAGGTGCTCCTGCCGTCGGTTCTCTCCGGTGAGGTGAGCCAGACGACGATCGACGACCACGTCCGGCGTCTGCTGACGGTCGAGATGTCGATCGGCGCCTTCGACCGCAAGCCCCCGACCACCAAGCCGACGGATAATCCGGTTACCGGCCGGGTGGCTCTGCAGGTTGCGCGTGAAGGCATCGTGCTTCTCAAGAACGGTGGGAATCTGCTGCCCCTAAGCCACGTGAAGCGAATCGCATTGGTTGGGCCGAACGCCGATCCCGCCGTGGTCGGAGGAGGCGGAAGCTCGGAGGCGACGCCGTTCCACAGCACGAGCGTGCTCGACGCGCTGAAGGCTCGGCCCGGCGTATCGGTCGACTTTGTGCCGAGCGCGACCGCAAATCTGATGCCGATCGTTCGCCAGAGCGTTTACGACGGGGATGGGCTGAAGGCCGAGTTCTTCACAAACAAGACCCTCTCGGGCGAGCCGGCGGCAACCCGCACCGACAAGCATGTGAACTTCGACTGGCAGGGAGGGCCGGCGGAAGGGATCGGCCACACGGACTTCTCGGTGCGCTGGACGGGCACGATCACCCCGCCGAAGACGGGGGAATACGAGTTCGTCGCACGGGGAGACGACGGCTATCGGGTCTTCCTCGACGACAAGCCCGTTCTGAACGAATGGCGCGACCAAGGCGCGACCGATGCGCGCAAGTCGATGCGGCTCGATGGCGGCAAGACCTACAACCTGCGGGTCGAGTATTACCAGGCGGGCGGAGATGCGGTGATTCGCTTCGGGTGGCATTTGATCGATCAGGATCAAATCGCCAAGGCAGTGGCGGCGGCGAAGAAGGCGGATGTTGCGGTCGTCTGCATCGGCCTCAACCCCAACGTCGAGGGAGAAGGGAACGACCATGCCTTCGAGCTTCCCGCCGGCCAGGATGCCCTTGTCGACGCGGTTGTGAAGGCGAACCCCCGCACGATCGTCGTGCTCAACGGCGGCTGCGCGGTCGACATGACCAAGTGGATCGACCGGGTCCCCGCCCTCGTGATGGCCTGGTACCCGGGCCAGGACGGCAACAACGCGCTCGCGGCCATTCTGTTCGGCGACCTATCGCCCTCGGGCAAGCTGCCGATCTCGATCGCCCGGCGCTGGCAGGACGTCGCGGCGTATCCGAACTACCCGGGCGTCGACCATCGCGTGAAGTATGCGGAGGGAATCTTCACCGGCTACCGGTTCTACGACGAGGGCCAAGTCAAGCCGCTGTTTCCCTTCGGCTTCGGTCTGAGCTACTCGTCGTTCGGCTATTCGGGCCTGACGGTCATAACCAGCACGCGGCATGGGGCGATCGTCCGGTTTTCGATGAAGAATGCAGGCAGGCGCGAAGCCGACGAGATTGCGCAAGTCTACGTCGCTCCCGAGCATCCGCCGGTGCCTCGTCCGGTCAGGGAGCTGAAGGGCTTTGTGCGGGTGCATTTGAAGCCTGGTCAGGGCCGCATCGTCTCAGTCTGGCTCGATCCCCGGTCGTTCAGCTACTACGACGTGAAGAAGCACGATTGGGTCGCCGCGCCGGGTCGGTATCGAATCGAGGTAGGGGCTTCGAGCCGCGATATTCGGCTATCTAAGGCTCTTGCCTGGAGATAGCTTGGCTCGCGGTATGGAGTGCGCGGACTCGTCCGCGCTTTCGCCCGCGAACTTGTTCGCGGAGAACGCCCGCCGCGTTGGCTCCTGGTATGGAGTGCGCGGACTTGTCCGCGCTTTCCCCCCGCGAACTTGTTCGCGCAACAGGGCTCTACGTCACGCTACCGATGTCATACTCTGCCCATGAGGAGTTGGCCACACGCCCCATCGAAGTCTGTAACCGAGGCGGGAGCCTACATGATCACCGCCTCAACCTATCACAAGGATATGCACTTCAACTCTCGAGCCAAGCTCGACCATCTGAATGTCGACGACGATCACGAGGTGGGCTCGATGGAGAACTGGCCGTAGGCAGCGCGACAAGTCGCGCTGGACAAAGCGCGAACAAGTTCGCGCACTCCATTGCTCGACGGCGGTTCGCGGCCGCGCGGAGGGCGCTGGGCAGCGCGACAAGTCGCGCAGGACAAAGCGCGCACAAGTTCGCGTACTCCACATATTGGCATCAAGTTGCGATATAATGTCGTGTAGCGCATCGGGCGCATCCGGGTCCGCGGACAGGGCTTAGCCCACCGATCCACAACTGAATCCAGACAGACCAACCGCTATGCGGCCTAATCGCGGACCTTAGGCGATCGCATGGAGGTTCGAATGTCGAAGTCACTACCCAAGCAGCCGAGCTTGGAACATCTCAAGAACGAAGCCAAGGCCCTGTTGCGCCAAGCCAAGGCCGGCGATCCCGGCGCTCTCTCCCAGGTTGGCGAGACGCGGCTGGCCAACGCTCAGCTCGCCGTCGCCCGCGATTACGGCTTCGCCAGTTGGGCGAAGCTGAAGCGGGCCGTCCAAGGCTATGAAACCGAGAAGGCCGCGCTCTTCGCGGCCATCCGCGCCGGGGATCGCGAAGGCGTGGGCCGGGCTCTCGACGCCAATCCCTCGCTGATCGCGAGCTACGAAGCGGAGTCGTTCGGATCGCCGCCGATCGTCGTGGCGGCGCGGCGTGACGACCGGCCGACGATCGATCTCCTGCTCTCTCGCGGCGCCGATCTCGATGCCCGCAGCGACTGGTGGGCGGGCAGCTTCGGAGCCTTGGATCTCGTCGGGGAAGAGACCGCGAAATACTTGCTCGCGAAGGGCGCGACCCTCACCGCTCATGCGGCGGCGCGGCTTGGGATGGAAGAAGCCCTGCGGGACATTCTGGCCAAGAACCCGGAAGTCGTGCATGAGCGGGGCGGGGACGGCCAGTATCCGCTGCACTTCGCGAAGACCCCGGAAATCGTGGACATCATCCTCGATGCCGGGGCGGACATCGATGCCCGGGATATCGATCACGAAGGCACGGCTGCCCAGACGCTGATTCTCAACGAGCCGGTCTTGCGACGGCTGGTCGAGCGAGGCGCAAAGACCGACCTGTTCATCGCGATCGCCCTTGACGATCTCGACCTGGTCCAAAAGCACCTCGACGAGGACCCGGATTCGATCGGCCGCGGCATCGATATGCCCGGCAACCCCATGATCCCCCAGGCTCCCGGCCAGCACATCTACACCTACAATCTCGGATTCGTTAGACCGTTTCAGGCGGCCCTCAAGCTGAACAAGCCGCGCGTTTACGACTACCTGTTCGAGCGCTCTCCGGCCGGCCTCCGGTTGGCGGCGGCATGCTGCAGGGGAGACCGAGACGCGGCCTATCGGATCCTCGACGATAATCCATCGGTGGCCGCCGGCCTGCCCGAGGAGGACAAGGTTCTGCTCTGCTATTCGGGGAGGACGCCCAACCCGGACGCCGTCCGGCTGATGCTGGAAGTCGGCTTCGACCCTAACACCCAAGATCGGGAGAACTTCACGGTGGCCCATTGGGCGTCGTTCCACGGCCGGGACGATCTGATGGAGATCATCCTGCCGTACCGGCCGGATCTGGAGTTACGCAACGTCTACGGAGGTACGGTTCTGACGACGATGATGTTCGGATCCCGGAACCGGTGGTATGAGAACGGCAACTACGCCCGCGCTCTCGAACTCCTCATCGCCGCCGGGGCCAAGCTCCCGGAAAAGCTTGGAGGCAGCGAAGAGGTCGTCGAAGTGCTCAAAAGGCACGGCGTCCCCTAGAGGCCGTTTCACTGCATTCCTGAACGAAGCGCGAGTGGAGCGGGTGCGGCAACGGAGGACCTCGCATCCGCGCGGGCGGTGGAATCGGGAGGTGGGAGGCTCGTTTCACTCGCCCCAGGCTTCAGGATGACGGGTTGGGCCGTGAAATGTAATGAAACGGCCTCCAAGTTCAGGGCTAGCTTGCGGGGCGCGCCGTCTTGGCAATTAGCCTGCGGCGCGCTCTCCTACCTCGGCCCATTCCTCCGGTGAGTAGGTCAGAACAAGAGATACTTCTTGGGACTCGTCACCAAAAACCTCGCGCAGGCGATCCCACACCCAGCGTTGCCGTTCAGGAACTGCAACGCCCCGGAACTCGTGGCTAACCACATCGCCGACGAACTTCTGGATACCGGAATCGTATTCAAACGATGCGAAGTCGCCGTATGCGTTCCCTCCGGGAAACGCCGCCACGAGTCTTTCTATCGTCAAGGACATTTTCTATCGCACTCCCTTAGAATTAACTCCGTAAGTTGAAGCATGGTTTCGCTGTTTCGCTTGAGCACACGAGAGGCGTACATCGGCAGGATCGATCGCAAGTAGGCTTCCAGTCTATCTTCCGGCGCATACCGATGCGCGATCACCCACCTGACCGCGATCTCGTTTAGGGCGTCCCGAACGACACTTTGCTTGGCGGGCGTCAGCCTTTGGAGGACGCCGCTCTTCTTCATGAGCTCCCGGAGGTCG
>DATJYD010000029.1:0-4095 GCA_035499755.1 Fimbriimonadaceae bacterium | reverse complement strand
GAGGGTCGCCAAGGCCGATCCTCGGCCGCGAACCGGTTGACGTGCGCTTCCGCATCGAACACTGTTCTCCCCCCGGGAGTCAGGTTCTCCTGGAGAGTTACAGTCGCGCTGAAATAGGCGTACTCGGCGCCAATCCTTACGCCTGGCGGTGACGTATCAGTACGGCCGCACCTTCCCGATGCGCGGCGGCCGTACGGGGGACGCCACGCCGTAGATCACGGTAAAGCCCGAGCCGCCGCCCCAGGTGGAGGTCGGTCGGGACGGATTCTCGCCCGCGGCCGCTTCGAGACTGTTCCAGTTGTTGGCGGCCCAGACGTTTCCGGCCGGGTCAATGGCCACGTCCGTGATCATCTGGATGCTGCCACTCTGGAACATGTGAATCACGTCGCCGGTTTTCGTGCCGGCGGGATGCCCCTTGGTGCCGTCCCCGGCCAGTAGCGTCACGGAGCGAGCCCACATGTTGCCGACCCACACGTCGTCATTGCCATCGACATTCAAGCCCCACGGTATGTTGATCGCCGGGCCAGTGAAGCCCATTGGCGCAGGCTGGGAACCATCAGGGCGGATCATGTTGACGGCCCCGGTGGGCCGTGCCGGCGGGCCGGTCACGTACTTGAACATGGCCGCCGTGATGAGCTTGAACTGCTCCATGATTGAAATGCCGTCGGGAAGCACCGGCTGCGGGGTTTTCAGGTCCATGTTGCTCGCCACCCAGACGTTTTCCTTGGAGTCCAGGGCGAGGGCGCGGACGCCGATTCCCGCACGGAAGCTCTCCGCCTTGCCGGGATCGTTGGCCGGGAACCGAACGACCGTATCCGACGAGGAGTTGGCGACCCAGACGCGACTCTGAGAATCGATGACGATGTCGAAGGGCGATTTCAGGCCCGCGACCTTGACGATGCGGCCGTCCTTGATCCGTCCGCCGGGAAAGAGCAGCAGCTGGTTGTTCGAACCATCGGCGACCCAGACGTCGCCGTTCGTGGCGACTCCAATGCCCATCAGTCCGAGGAACTTTTCCTTGAACGGAAAGTCGCTCTCCTTCGCGACGGGTTTGCCATTGAAATCCATCACGAGGATCTTCCCGTTGAAGCTGCTGATCCAGACACGGTCTTCAGTCACGGCCGTGCCCCAGCCGACCCCGTCGATGCCCATGCCGGTGAAGCCGGTGATCGGCGGCGAAAGCGCGATTCCGTTGGGGCTGAACTTGATGACTCCGCCGCCGGTGCTCTTGTTGACGCCGGACTGCGAGCCGGGCAGCCAGTTCTGGCCGCTCCAGAGGTTGCCTTCCGCATCGAACATGAATCGCCCGTTGGCATAATCTCCGCCGCCCGAGAAGCAGAGGGAGAGGGCGAAATCGTCCGGAACGTAGACCAGATACGGGGCGAAGGGCGCCTTGCGCCGGGCGTCGGGGGCCGGAAGCGGATAGGCCTCATCGAAGAGCGCGTAAAGGTCTTTCGGATCTGCCCACGGCTCGCGGGCGATGCCCGCCATCGCCTCGAGGGTATTCCTGGGCGTTGCACTGCCGGTCGGAGTGGCGGCCTTGAGGAAGCGCGACCGCCAGTTGTCATCGGCCACGGTCGCATAAGCGCTGATGAGTGACCCGAGTGTGTCCAGGGTTGCCATCGTCGTGGTCATGGAGCTGTTGAGCGGGTCGATCAGCACCTTGCCCCACCCACCCGTCGCGAGGTCCACGAAGTTCGGAACGTTGCCGGCGGCGATCCGCAGTCCGAGCGGGTTGCCGGAGATCGCCTCTCCCTTGATGAATCGGGCGGCGGTGAATGCCGAGGCCACCGTCGTGAGCTCGTTAACCGTCACGGTCTTCGGCAACGGCGCTTGCAGAAGCGTCATGAGCACGACGGCCGTGTTGTTCCCGCCTCCCTTGCGCGCAGTAGCCTCGCCGCCCATCGCAACGACATAGACGACGGCATCGTTGCCCAACGCGCCGGCCTCGGTCAGTGCGAAGGTGCCATCGCCGCCGGTTCTACCGTGTGCGAGTTGTCGAGGCGCTCCGGAACTCGCGGCCCACAGCGTCACGGTCGCATTCGCGAGAGGAGCGCCTGCCACCAACACCTTGCCGTTGACGCCGTCAGCGGCCTCGGCCGACGCCGCCCACAAGCCGGAGAGCACGAGCGCCAAGGAAAGCATAAGACCCACGGACACACCCCGACTGATCGACCTCATGACCTTTGCTCCTCTCGCTTCATGGAACCGGGAAATCTTGCTCGAACCTGGAGGCGCGCGACTGATGCGAGCGTATCAAAGGGCAACCGAGTGGCCGCCCCGTTGCCTCTCGAGCGAGGCGTCGGGTGAGTGGTGAGCCGTGTAGGACTCGAACCTACGAGAAGTTCACAACAGGTCAACGAGTTGGGACCACGTGTCCGAGTCCTGTGTCCGAGTCCTAGCAATCGTCCGCTGAAGCCGTCGACTGCGAGACCCGGCCTGGCAGCGGACTCTATCCGCGGTCTTGCGTACCTAGAGCTAGGGCACGCGCGCCCGGCGGCGGCGGAGTTCCAGAAGGAACGGCTTCGATGATGTGCGGTCCCTTGTTCAGCATGACGCATTCCGCGCGGACTCCCATGGCGGCGTCGGTGATCTCGGCGCGCGAAGGCAGGCCCTTCTGCGCCAGACCCTCGAGGACCTGCGTCGCCCAGATCACCGGGACGTGCGCGGCCTCGCAGAGCCAGAGGATCTCCTCCTGGACCTCGGCCAGCCGCTCGTATCCGATCTCGACGAGGAGATCCCCTCGGGCGATCATGACCCCGGCCCGGTGCAGGCGCAGGGCCGCGAGGAGGAGCTCGGGAAGGTTCTCGAACGCGGTCCGCGTCTCAATCTTGAGGATGACTCCCTTATCGGGCGTCTTCGCCGTTCCTCACTGGATTGGCGTCTGCTGTGTCCCGGCCCCATGGTGGAGGAGCCTCCTCTCGGCCTCGCCAGGCTGAGGACTTCGCTGGGAGCGCCTGCCCGTGGAAGTACCGGCATTTGGCCGAGCGCTGCCGGGCGCCCTCTTCCTGCCCGTTTTTGCGCACCTCGTTCCGGAGATGATCATCTCGTACCCCGATGCCGCTGCCCTGATGCTCGCCCACCTCTCTCCAGGAGGCGAGATGTCCCGCCACCGGGTCGGCGTCGCGCTGCCGTTGGGCATGCGAGGCCACAAGCAGCGGTGGACGGCGCGGCCCAAGAGCGCGACCTGACCTCTCAGCGACCGGAACGGCGAACGCCGGGCCCCTCAGATCAGCCGGTGTGCCTTGAGCTGGTACGAGGCACTCGTGACGAGCGTCTTCACGAGCGTGATCGTGGGAAGCGCGAGGAGTAGACCGACCAGGCCGAACAAGATGCCTCCGGCCAGGACTCCGATGAAGATCACGAGAGGGTGCACGTCGACCGATTCGCCCACGACGAACGGCTCGAACACGGAATTCTTGAGCACCTCGATCAGAAGGATGCCGACCACGAGCCAGATCACGACATTGTGAGGACGGATCGCCGACACGAGCGGACGGGCCGAATCCGAAACGACGAAATACGACAGCCCTCCCACCAGAGCGACGGCCGAGCCGATGTAAGGCACCGGATTGGCCGCACCCGCGACGAGCCCGACGAGAATCGCCCAGCCGACCGGGACGCCGAGGACGCGCAGAAGCAGCCCGACCGAGGCTCCCAGAAAGCAGCTTTCGAGGAAAATCCCGCGCACGTAGCCACCGAGAGCACGATCGAGGTCCGCGAACACCGCGAGAGTCGGCTCGAAGAGGCGGTTGGGAACCGCTCGAACGAGGCTGATCTTGATCCGACTCCCGTCCCGGAGGAGGAAGAAGAAGACGGCCGGAGCCACGATCCACGTGGAGAGAGCCTCTCCCAGGATCGAGAGCCGGCTCCTCGGCCGTCGCCTTTCGCCGTTCGATTCGAAGACCGGCGGAGGACTGAGGTTCGTGAGCCCTCGGGTTTCCAGGATCTGCTCGTTTTCGACCTCGTAACCGACCAGCGGATCGGCGTCCGAACGACGACTCTCGGACCGGGAGGCGAGAAACCGGGCCCGCTCCTCGGGCCCCAGGGCGAGCGAGCGGTCGACCTGGTCGATCAGGGGATCCAGGTCCTGCC
>DATJYD010000028.1:0-3055 GCA_035499755.1 Fimbriimonadaceae bacterium | reverse complement strand
GGCCGCGAACCGGGCGCGGCCCGACCGGCTCGAGTTGTACTCGAACTGGGGGCTGACCGTTGGAGAGCACTCGCCCCTCTCCCCGCAACCTGAACTCGCCTCGGTTCGCGCCGCCGATGCCTCGCATGCCGAGATCGCCATGATCTTCGAGGACTCCCCTCACAAAGGCCACTTCGACTTCGGAGATGAGGAGGTTCTGCGCTTCGAGCCCGATCCGGTCGCCGGACATTGGCTCTGCCGCGGCAACGGCGCGCGGCTCGCACGCCAGGCTCCAGCCTGGAAAGAGAGTGAGCTCGCGCGCGGCGTGAAGTTGACCTCGACCCTCGTCGACGAGAACTACCCTTGGCCCCAAACCGGCATCGCTCTCGCCCTCCTCTCGGTGATCCATCCTCCGGAACCGTCTCCCTAGGGCTCCCGGCGACGCCTTGTTGCACGGCTTCGCCGAGAGACGTGGAGCACGGGCTGGAAGCCCGTGGTACTCATCGGCTGGAAGCCGATGTTACAGGTTGCAGGGCTAGTTTCACGAATCAGTGATCTCTATCGTAAGCCGTCGCGACCGTTCGCCTCATCTCCACGTGTGGGGTGGGGGCCCCGGGGTCTGAGCGCTGAGGTTGAGACAGCCCCGCGCGGCTTGGGACCCCAGGGCATGGCTTGGCGGCGATTTATGGCATGTGCTCTTGCCTGGGTGGACCCATTGGCGAGGGGTTCAGAAGTGCCCGGGGTGTGCCGGCTATGAGATCGAGATCCGAGCTCTGGCTTCGAACCTCGCCTGACTCGGTCACCGCCCAGGACGACGCGATCTGCTCGCCTGTGATCAGTATTCTGGGCCCGACCGAGCAATCGGCGGCTCACCCCGTTTGCGGATCCAATCGGGGTTGGATCGTCCAAGCTCCGACTCTTAAGGTCGCGGCTGCGACCGTATCGATGACGCTTAGGAGGGCCAGGGCAATGCCGGTCCTCGGCCAAGGAAAGCGGTCGTCGGAGATGTGAGACAGCAGCTTGACGCCTGCCTCGATGTCGCTGTCCCTCCAGGGCGGGACTTGGCGGATGAGGCGCGTGCCTTCGGGCTTGCATAGCCAGTGGCCGGCCACCGCGTCGGGTTCGAAGCCGAAAGCGGTCTCGCCGCCGAAGACGAAGCGGCCCTTGTGAGGCGACTTCTCGAAGATCATAGAGACCGGCTCGCCGCTCGAATAGAACTCGATTTGCCCGGGCCGCACGCGGTTCGCAGCAATGACAAGCCCGCCGCACGTGACTCGCCAGACCTTATCGACCGGCGTCGTGGTCTGCGGTGCGCCGAGTATCAGAGCGAGCACGTTTGCGCCCTCCTGCATCGAGGCATATTCGCTGACGATCTCCATCTCGATGGTACGGCCCTCGCCGAAGTCGGCGGCGAGGGTTCGAGCTTTGCCCTCATGCGAGATCTGCCGCCACGCGACGATTCGTTCGGCGGTCATGGTTTCAATTATGAAGGGCGCGGATCCGATCCTTCACGTGCCGTCCGCCTCAAGCCTCAGGGCTTGGCGAGAGATCCGCGAGATCGTCGAGACGCTCCCGCCCTGAGGCATACAAAAGCTGGATCTCGATTAGCCCCTCTTTACCGGTCGGTTTATTCCCTTCCCAATCGGATGACTTAGAGGGAGGCCCCAATAACCGACTCACGCGCCAGCAAGGCCGCTCCTAATGCGCAAACGGTCTGCGGGTCGTTGGGAACGAGGACTTTGCGGGATAGATGCTTCTCCAAAAGCGCGCGCATGCAAGCGTTCTTGGCCACGCCACCCGCGAACACCAGGTCCGCGCCATCGGATACGCGGCTCACCATGCCGAGCGCCCGGCGCATCGCACTGACGTGCAGCCCGTGCGCGATCTCGCCCCGATCCGCGCCTTTGGCTACCAGCGAGATCACCTCCGACTCCGCGAACACCGTGCACATGCTGGAGATGTCGATCTCGTTCTTAGCCTGAAGGGCCTCGTCCCCGAATTCCTCAATCTGATAACCCAGCGTCTTGGCCATGACCTCCAGGAACTTTCCGGTCCCGGCCGCGCAGCGGTCGTTCATCTCAAACTTCTTGACCCTTCCGTTCTCGAACAAACTAATCGCCTTGCTGTCCTGGCCGCCGATGTCCAAGACGGCGGGCACACCCGGAAAAAGCTCCCGAACCCCCCGGGCTAGCGCTTTGATCTCGGTGACGGTCGGCGCGTCGAAGGCGATTTCGAACAGCCCGCGGCCATAGCCGGTCGCAAGGACGGCATCGTATTCCACGCCTTCCAGGAGTTTGCGTACACCGGCCATCGGATCGAAGCCGGTATCGGTCTGCAGGGCGAGGACGACGGTTGTGGTGTCATCCACCAGGGCCAACTCGGTGGTTCTCGACCCGATGTCTATGCCTGCGTAGTTCATGTTTCAATCACGGGAAGGCACCCCCTCCTCTTTTGCCGATGGTTCGTGCGGCAGAGGAGGAGGGGCAGGGGGCGGCGGTTCCGGAAACGCACGGCGTCGCCGCGCTGCCTCGTGACGCCATATTGCACTCGTTTTCACTCACCGCTCCTAGGTCCGAGGCTTTCTCCCGGGACCGAACACAGAATTCCGTCCCATGCCGCGAATATTCTAGCCGTTCCGACACCTATCGTCGGGACGTGGCTGTTGAATCCAGAAGTCCAGCGGTCGCCAGCGTACCGAGGCAGCGCACATGAAGGGCTATACGCCATCGGGGCGTTGGAGCCTTACGGCGTTACGGGCTTGGGGTAGGGCCGTGAATTTTTATGCCTCCGCCCGCCAAACCCGATCTGGCTCATGCGGACCGGCGCCGAAGGGGTGGAGGCTATCCGGGCCTGCCGTGGCTATTGCGCCGCCTCCACCCCTTGGTTTCGCCTGATCCGTGGGCTTACTGCGACCACCGGGGCGGAGGCATGCTGAGTACTCGCGCTTCACCGATCCGAAGTGCGAGACACCGCGGAAACCCTCGAGACTTAGGCAAGCAGTAATGCGGGCAGCGGCTGGAACGACTGTCCCGAGGGATGAACAGGTCCAGATCGGGCACTTCGATGGAATCCTTCA
>DATJYD010000027.1:0-2869 GCA_035499755.1 Fimbriimonadaceae bacterium | reverse complement strand
CGATCAGGTCGCGTGGCTCGTCGAGGCGCGTGGGACGGATGTGCAGCCCGTGGGGCTCACCAAACATACGACGTGCCTTGTCGGCATCGCGGACGAGCGCCGCCACCGCACCGCCTCGCTCGAGGACGCCTCGGACGATTTCACTGCCGACGCGGCCGGTCGCCCCAAGCACTGCGATGGTCATCGGGTCTCCGAATGGAGTGATTCATCCGGCGGTCACTTGCTGGCTTCCTCGATGACTTTGACGACTTCCTTCGGGTGCGACAGAAACGGGACGTGGCTCGACTTGAGCTCGGTCGTCTTCGCGTTCATGCGCTTCGCGTAGAAGCGCTCGAGATCTGGGTTGATGGCGCGATCCTGCGTTCCGACGATGTACCAGGATGGAACCGTCCTCCATGCCACGTTCACCACCTTCGCGCCGAACACCGATTGATTCACTGGCTTCTGGGTCGCGGCGATGATGCGGGCATCGGCCTCCGGCATGTCCTTGCAGAAGACGTCGTGGACCTTCGCTCGATCGACGTACAGGAAGCCGGCAGCGTCGGGAACCAGAGCGGAGTTGAGCGGCGGGGGAGGGAACTTGCTTCCCGCCTCGGCGATCGTTTCTCCGGCCTCGGGAGCAAAGGCGTTGACGTAGACGAGAGACTTCACATTCGCATTCCCCGCAGCAGCATCGGTGATGACGGCGCCGGCGTACGAATGTCCCACGACGACCACCGGGCCCTTCTGCGCGTCGATCACCCGCTTGGCCACCGCCACGTCGTCGGGAAGTGAGGTCAGTGGGATCTGGACGGCGGTGACGAAGTAGCCGTCCTTTTCGAGCACGGGAATGATCTTCGACCAGCTGCTGGCGTCGGCGAACGCGCCGTGGACCAGAACGACGGCCGGCTTCTGCGCAGCGGAGGACGACGCGGCAGCTAGGGTCAGCAGGAATGCGAAGAGACGCATGTAGCTCTCCTGGAATTCGTTCTCATCAAGCGGGCTGTCGGAGCGACTTGAAGGTTTCGCGCATCTCCGAGACGAAAAGGGCCGGTTGTTCCCAGGCAGCAAAATGGGTGCCCTTCGGGAACTTGTTGTAGTGGATGAGCTTCACGTAGGCCCTCTCCGACCAGCTCTTTGGCGCCTGGTAGATCTCCTCCGCGAACGCACTGACGCCGACCGGCAGCTTGACGCCTCTCGCATCGAAGAAGCCGCCTGGCGGAAGATTGTGTGCGGTGTCCCAGTAGAGGCGGGCAGAGGAGATGGCCGTATTGGTCAGCCAGTAGAGCGTCACATTGTCCAGCACATCGTCGCGCGTCAGTCCCTCCGGCTTCCCATCGAAGACGCGTGCGATCATCCGGTAGCTCCGGATGTCGTGATCGAGCATCCAGGCGGCGAGACCGATGGGCGAATCGACAATCCCATACAGCGACTGCGGCCGGTTGTTCATCTCGATCGCGTAGCCCAGCCCATTCTTGTAGAAGTCGTCGAGCTGATCCCAGGCGTGCTTTTCGTCGGGTGAAAGGCCAGCGGGCGGTGGCCCACCCGCCGCGAGGGCCTTCGAAACTTCGGGCGGCACCGTCGCCGCCATGTTGGTGTGGATGCCCAGTAGTCCAGGCGGCTGTTGCAGAGCCATGACCTCCGAGATGGCATTCCCCCAGTCGCCACCCTGCGCCACGTACTTCGAGTAACCAAGCCGCTGCATCAGCGTCGCCCACGCCTTGGCGATGCTGACCGGGTTCCAGCCCGGCTTCGTCGGCTTGCCCGAGAAGCCGTAGCCAGGCAGGGATGGAATCACGAGATGGAAGGCATCTGCTGTCGTCCCGCCATGCGCCGTCGGGTGGTCAGCGGGTCGATGATCTTCATCTGCTCGATGATCGACCCAGGCCAGCCATGGGTCACGATCATCGGCAGCGCGTTGTCGTGCTTGGAGCGGACGTGAATGAAATGGATGTCGAGACCATCGATCTCGGTCAAGAAGTTGGGCAGCGCGTTGATCTTCCTTTCGCACTTGCGCCAGTCGTGCTCGGTCGCCCAGTAGTGTGCGAGCTTTCGCACTGTCGCGACCTGCACGCCCTGCGACGCATCCGGGACCTGTTCCGGGTCAGGCCATTTGGTCGCTTTGATGCGCCGGCGTAGATCGGCGAGCTCGTCGTTCGGAGCCTCGAAGCGAAACGGGCGAAGAGCGGACTTGTCGGCCATGTTGTTCCCCTTTTGCGATGATGCTTGCGCGGCGGCGAGTGTGGGGATCGGGAGGAGCGAGGTCACGAGGCTTGCCACGCTGTACTGGAGGCCTTGGCGCCGGGTGATGTGACCTCGCGACGTCCCGGGGGAGTTCTCTGCCAGTTCAGTCACGTCCTTGCCCCCTGTCGTAGGGACGGATTGCCGAGGTACTGCCGGTTCAGGGATTCGAGTGAAGCCACACCTGCAGGCCAAAACGGGAAGGGAGGTGCCGATGTTCCAGGCCGCTGTCGATGTCCGTTCTCGATAGCGCGACGGAAGTGTCGGCTGCTGGACGTCGGCTGTCATGCGGGATTCCGGACTGCGCTGTCGGCGCGGCGCTTCGCTCAGATGACGCGGAGGCCGAGGGCGTGGCCGCGGCGAGCCCAGGGATTGGGTGCACGGTTCCGCCCCCGCAGTTTGCCCTGGCAGAGAAAGGCCAGATGGTTGCCTCTGCCCACCGATCTGTTCTTCCTTGAACGTCGGTTTCCGGAGCCTGCCTCTCCCGAGGTCAATGGGGTCTATGCGGTCCCCTGGCTTCGCCGGGGAGAACGGTCAGCACAGCCATGGCGGCTGAGGAGAAAGGACCCGAGATCATGGGCACGATCACCACGAAGGACGGGACGACGATCTTCTACAAGGACTGGGGCAAGGGGCAGCCCATCGTCTT
>DATJYD010000026.1:0-2938 GCA_035499755.1 Fimbriimonadaceae bacterium | reverse complement strand
GGACCGATTCATCAACCGGGAATATAGCTGGCTTCAATTCGACGGCCGGGTTCTCGAAGAGGCAGCGCGGCCCGAAACCCCGCTCCTCGAGCGGCTCAAGTTTCTCGCCATCTTCGAATCGAACCTCGACGAGTTCTACATGGTCCGCGTCTCGGGCCTGATGGAGCAGCGGGAGAGCGGAGTTTACGAGATGTCAGCCGACGGTCTAGGCCCGGCCGAGCAGATCAATCTCATCGCCAAATCGGTCCCAGCGATGCGCCGGCATGCCTCTGAGATCCTCCACGGGCAGGTTCTTCCTCTGCTCAAGGGCCAAGGCGTCGAGATCTTGTCCTGGGAGGAGCTGAGCCCCAAGCGAAAGGCGGAGATGGATGCGTTCTTCCGCACAACCATCTTCCCGCTCTGCACGCCCCTCATCCTGCATCCTGCCACGACGTTCCCCTTTATCTCCAATCGCAGCCTGAACATCGGGATCCTTCTCAACGACGAACAGGGCAATCAGAAGCTCGCTCGCGTCAAGGTTCCGACCGTCCTCCCCCGCCTGATCCGGCTCGGATCGAAGGGCCACAGCTACGTCCTGACGGAAGAGGTGATCCGCAATAATCTCGGGGCTTTGTTCCCAGGCGTGGAAATCGTATCGAGCTACATGTTCCGGGTCATCCGGGACGCCGACGTCGAAATCCGCGAACTGGAGGCGGGTGACCTGCTTGACCTGATCGAGCAAACGATCAAGCGGAGACGCTTCGGCGCCCCCGTCCTCCTCGAGGTGAGCGCCGACATGCCGGCCGCGATCCGCGAACAGCTCATGGTTCTTCTCGGTCTCCAGCCGAGCGACGTGCTGCCAGAGGAGGGCCTTGTCGGCCTCGAAGCCCTGTGGGAGCTGGCCACGATCGACCGTGCCGATCTCCGATACCCGCGTCTTCAACCTCATCTGGCTGAGCTCTTGGCGACTCACCGGTCGCTGTTCGAGCTTCTCGATTCGAACGACGTTCTCGTACACCATCCGTTCGACAGCTTTTGGCCGGTCCAGCAGTTCGTGCGCTCCGCCGCCATCGATCCCGAAGTGATTGGGATCAAGATGACCCTCTATCGGGTGGGGACGCCTTCTCCGATCGTCGAAGCCCTCCTCGCGGCCGCGGAAGCCGGCAAGCAGGTCGCAGTGATGGTCGAGTTGAAGGCGCGGTTCGACGAGAGCAACAACCTGGGGTGGGCGAGGGCGCTCGAACAGGCCGGAGTACACGTGACCTACGGGTTCACGGAGCTGAAAACGCACTGCAAGCTGTGCCTGGTCGTGCGCCGAAACAGCGCGGGAATCCGCACCTACGCCCACATTGGCACCGGCAACTACAATCCGACCACGGCCCTGCTGTACACCGATATCGGATTCTTCACCACCGACGAAGAGATCACGAAGGACGTGGCCGAGCTGTTCAACGTGCTTACCGGCTTCAGCCGGCAGAAGGAGTACCGCAAGCTGCTCGTCGCGCCGAACGGCCTGCGCGAAGCGGTCATCGAACGGATTCTCAGGGAAGCGCGGCACCCGCGCGGCCGGATCATGCTCAAGCTGAATTCCCTCGTCGATCCCGAGATCATCAATGCGCTCTATGAAGCGAACGACGCGGGAGTCGAAATCGACCTCATCGTCCGGGGAATCTGCACGCTCAGACCGGGCATTCCCGATCTGAGCCAGAACATCCGGGTGATTTCGGTTATCGGCCGGTTTCTCGAGCACAGCCGAGTGCTCTACTTCGAGAACGGCGGCAATCCGGAATTGCTGATCGGCAGCTCCGACCTCATGCGCCGCAACCTCGACCGGCGCATCGAGGTTCTGGTTCCGATCGAGAAGCCGCATTTGATCGGTCACATCCGAGACCAGATCCTCCAGCGCTACTTCTGCGACAACACCAACGCCTGGGATATGAAGCCCGACGGGACCTACGCCAGGCGCGAGCCGGACGGACAGGCGTTCACGATCCAGGACTATCTGATCGACCATTCCTCGACCAAGATCCTGTACCCGAACGACGTCGAGGGGTAGCTTCCGGAGCCGATGCCGGGCGTGACGGCTGTCGGTACACTCCGGCCATGAAAGCAGCGATCTCGAGCTTCCTGTTACTGCTTGCCGTCGTCTCTGGCGCGCAGGTCAAGATGAAGGTCCTGGTGAACGGCCAGCAGGTCGGAACCGCCGCCCTGTTCTTGAGCCGCTATAAGACGGGCGACTTGAATCAGGACATCAGCATCAACCTCGATGTTAACGGCCATACGGCCTCCTTTGAGACCAAGATGCTCATGAGTCCCTCCGGAAAGCCGATTAGGGAATCTTCCGAGGAGACTGACGGCATGCGGGCAAAGACGACGACCATGGTCTATGGCCCGACCAACCTCCAGGTGCGGGTCACGATCAACGGAAAGTCGACGACTTCGACAGTCGCGATCCCGAAAGGCAACATCGCGGACGCCTCGGCCGTCTGGTTTGTGGCGATCCGGCCAAAGGTCGGAACGACGACGACCTATTCCAGCTACAACGAAACGCTGAAGAAATGGGAGTCGAAGACGGCCAAGTATCTGGGAGACGACAAGGTTCCCGAGAGCCAGGCGACCGCGCACCATATTCATCATCAGGATGGCGACCTCTGGGTAGACGACAAGGGCATGCCCCTTCGCATCGAGCTGAGCCAGGGCGGGGCCCAGATGGTGCTGGTCCGCTCCTGACGCCGGGCCGATGGTGACCGCGTTTCTCGCCATGGCTTTGTTCGCGCCCCCGGCTTGGGAGATTGGGCCGTTCACTCGGCCCCCGGAGTTCAATCCCCTGATCGGTCCCAGCGACGCCGTGTTTCCTTGCCCCATTCTCGGCAAGCCGGTGGAGTGGGAGCGGCTCCATACCTTCAATCCGGCCGCGGCCGTTCTCGATGGCAAGGTGTACGTGTTGTACCGGGCGGAA
>DATJYD010000025.1:0-4105 GCA_035499755.1 Fimbriimonadaceae bacterium | reverse complement strand
AGGCGAATCTTGGTGGGATTTACGGGCATGCGGCCTGAGTTTACTCCGGTGCAGGCTCGCGTACTCATCAACCCCATGCTGGTTACTTGGTGTTGACCGCAGAAAGACGCAGAACGTGACTCCAGGTTTCGAGTTCCTGCTGCCGCTACGGCGCCGCGCTTCGCGGGACGCCGTGAAGGGCTCTTGCGACGGAGGGATCCCTTCCGCCGCAAGAGAGTGGCCGGGCGGCTAGCCTCTGTACGCCTGGTAGCAACTGAAGCAGGCCATGTTCAGAATCTCGCGCACGTCCGAGTTGAAGGAGACCACGTTGATCGGATACTTCAAACCGACGACGAGCGGCCCGATGATCTCGCGGCCACGCCCGATACAGCCAACGAGCTTGAACGCGATGTTCGCCGAATCGAGATCCGGGCAGATCAGCACGTTCGCATCGCCCTGGATTCGGCTGTGCGGGAAGTTCTGGTTCGCGAATTGGGGAACGACGGCCACGTCGCCGTGCATCTCGCCATCGGCTACGATGTCGGGATGATCTCGATGGAGAATCTCAACCGCCTCTCTGACCTTGGCAGCGCGACGGTGAGTCGAGCCCCCGAAGTTCGAGAAGGATAGGAGGGCAACGCGGGGATCCAGTCCGAAGTCGCGGGCAAGCGCGGCCGCCTGCACGGCGATGTCGGCGAGGGCGGCCGGATCGGGATCGATGTTGATCGTCGTATCGCCGACGATATAGACCTTCCCCTCGGCGAGGATCACGTGGAGACCCACTGCGCGGTTGACCCCGGGCCTCAGCTCGGCGAGCGGCAGGATTGCCCGCACGGTGTCGCTGTAAGGCGAATCGGCTCCCGCGACCATTGCGTCGGCCTGCCCGCTCCGCAGCATCATCATCGCGTAGTTCCAGGGCTGGCGGATCGACCGCTGTGCCTTCAGCGGAGTCATGCCTTTGCGCGACCGAAGCTTGTACAGCTCGTCGGCGAAGGCAGGCAGATCCTTGGATTCCCGGTAATCGACGATGCCGATGCCCTTCAGGCTTATATGATGAGTTTCGGCCTCGTGCTCGATAATCTCCCGCCGGCCGAGCAGGAGGGGTGCGCCGATGCCTTCGTCGCTCATCTCGCGGCAAGCTTCGATGACCTTAGGGTTCTCGCCCTCGGGAAACACGACTTTGCGTTTGAGGACCTTGGTGACGGACCGGATCCGGCGCATGAGCACCTCGCTGCGGTTCGTCATCGATTCCAGCCGCGACCGGTAGGCTTCCCAATCGGTGATCGGAGCACGGGCCACACCGCTTTCGCAGGCCGCCTTCGCGACGGCGAGGGCCTCCCAGTGAAGGACTCTCGGATCGAAGGGCTTCGGAATGATGTAGTCGGGACCGAACTCGAAGTGCTGTCCGCCGTAGGCCATGCTGACCTCTTCGGTCACCGGCTGCTTCGTCAGCTCCGCGAGAGCTTTGGCAGCCGCGATCTTCATGTTCTCGTTAATGGCGGTGGCTCGGACGTCGAGGGCGCCTCGGAAAATGAAGGGGAAGCCGAGGACGTTGTTGACTTGGTTCGGATAGTCGCTTCGCCCGGTCGCGATGATCGCGTCCGGCCGAGCGGCGCGGGCGACGTCGTAGTCGATTTCCGGATCGGGGTTGGCGAGAGCGAAGATGATCGGTTTGGCGGCCATCGATTTCACCATGTCGACGGTAACCGCGCCTTTCACGGAGCATCCCAGAAAGACGTCCGAACCCCGGATGGCGTCGGCCAAGGTGCGGGCGTCAGTCTTGTGAGCGAAGTGCTCCTTATACTTGTTCATGCCCTCGGTCCGACCCTTGAAGATCACGCCCTTCGTATCGACGAGGGTGATGTTCTCGCAGGGAGCTCCGAGCTCCTCGTAGAACCTGGCGCACGCGATCGCGGAAGCGCCGGCTCCGCACACGACGATCTTGACCTTATCGAGCGCTTTGCCTACCACTTCAAGGGCATTGATGAGAGCGGCTCCCGAAACGATGGCCGTACCATGCTGGTCGTCGTGGAAGACGGGAATGTTTAGGGTTTTGCGAAGCTGCTCCTCGACCTCAAAGCACTCCGGGGCCTTGATGTCTTCGAGGTTGATTCCGCCGAAGGTCGGCTCGAGCAGCCGGCAAGCCGAGATGACCTCCTTGGGATCCTTCGAATTCAGCTCGATGTCGAAGACGTCGACCTGGGCGAACCGCTTGAAGAGAACGGCCTTGCCTTCCATGACGGGCTTTCCGGACAAGGCGCCGATGTCTCCCAGGCCGAGCACCGCGGTGCCGTTGCTGACGACGCCGACGAGGTTGCCCTTATTCGTGTACTGATAGGCGAGGTCTGGGTCCTTCTCGATGGCCAGGCAAGGAAAGGCGACTCCGGGCGAATAGGCGAGGTAGAGATCTCGAGCCGTAAGGCACGGCTTGGTGGGAACGACTTCCAGTTTCCCTGGTCGACCCTGAACATGGTAATCGAGCGCATCTTGCTCGCGAACCGACATTGTGTTCAACTCCCTGGGCGACATTGCCCCAGGGTCATTGTGGCGACTTGAGCGTTTCATTATCTGCCGTTAAAATCCTTGACAGGGCGCTTGCGCGCCCAATCCAAGGCGGCGCTTGCGCGCCGCACTCCAATGGCGGCGCTTGCGCGCCGCACTCCAAAGGTTAGTGCATGGTCTTGAGGACCCATTCGCGGGCGAGGGGCACTTGATCGTCGGCGTGAGGGCCGGATTCCGCGATACCGGGCGGGACGACGTTTCGGCCGGTCATCGTCGAAAGGTCGATCACCTGGATCATCGTGCCCCGGTTGGAATAAGGGACCGGCGGTTCGCTGCCCCATTGGATCGCGGGCGGGCTGTATCGCCAGTCGCCGGCGTTGGGACCGAATTGCTGCGCAAGAGCCGCGCCTGCCTTGGCGGCGGCCGCCATCTCGACGGAAGCGACCGTCCGTCCGGCCAGGTAGTCGAACTTCGTCTTATGATTGAGCGCGCTCCAGATCACCGTCGGCTGGACGGCAACGCGGAAGAGGTCCATCGAGGTGAGATCGCCGATCACGGGGAGGAAAATCTCTTCCTGAAGGGCATCGAAAAAGGCCTCATAGGCGGCCGCGCCTCGCGACCCGGCGAGAAGCCTCCCGTCGAAGGTTTGGAGGGCGCTTCGGATCTTGGAGATGTTCTCGAAGGGAGTCGGGTTCTGCCCTTCGAAGCCGTAACCCTGATGGAGCATCAGGTCCACGTAGGGCTTGAAATAGGGCCAGGTGTATTCCTCGCGGGCTATCTTCCAAGCCACCATCTCGACGTCTTGCTCGTTCAGCATCGGCTTGTCGAGCGCGCCGAGCACCGCCGAGTTGCGGAAGATCCGTCCCCAGACGGGGGTATCCAGGTTCGGCCACCACGACACCGGCTTGTTGTTCCAGTTGGCGAGAAGCCCCGATTTCGGATCGATCACGTGCGGCATCTGGGAGGGCGGGATGAAGCCCTTCCAATCGTATTCGGGCTCGCCGGGAGTCGGGAGTCGGGGATCGAGTCCGGCAGCCCGGATCGGGATGGCGCCCGCGTAGCGAAAGCCGATGTCGGTCGGGGTCGCCCAGAAGAAGTTGAAGTTCATCGGCGAGCTCTGGATGGATTTGTCGATCTGCTCCGGGGTCGTAGCGGAGTAGAGGCCGTAGAGAGCCTCCGCGGATTTCATTTCGCGCATCCAGTAACTGCTGCGCCTCGAGAGAATCCACTTCTTGTCGGCGATGATCACGGGGCCAAATCGGGTGCGGGTTTCGGTTACGATCCGATCCGGCTCGCCCTTGATTTGGAGCGTGCGCGGGATCACCTCCAGCTTGAAGTGCTGCGAGCCATAGGTGTAGCCGCCGACGCCGTCCGCGTGGGAAAAGAAGATGTCGTCGGTGTCGGCGACTCCGCTCGTAATCCCCCAGGCGAGGTTGTTCGTCTTGCCGATGATCACGCCCGGTACACCGGGGACGTCCACGCCCACGACGTTCAAACCGGGCGCATCGATCGACATCTCATGGAGCACGGACGGCTGGCTGTGGCCCATCTGGGGGGCGCTAAGGAGGATCGGAGATCCTGTCAAAGATCGATGGGGGCCGACGACGACGGCGTAGCTGCCCCA
>DATJYD010000024.1:0-2591 GCA_035499755.1 Fimbriimonadaceae bacterium | reverse complement strand
GTGGTCTCGATCCCAAGGCGTGGGATGAAGTTCTTGACCAGGGCGTAGGTACCGCCGTAGATGGTGCGGCTGCAGACTATGTGATCGCCGCAGCCGCAAAGCTGGGTAATCGCGCAGGCGATGGCGGAGATGCCCGAGGCGGTCGCATGGGCGGATTCGGTGTCCTCGAGGGCGGCAAGGGCGCGGGAGAGATATTTGTTGCTGGGATTCCAGTGCCGGGAATACAGGAAGCAGCCTTCGATCTCATGCTCGAAAACCTCGTGCATCGTCGCCGGGCTGAGAAAGGTGAAGGTCGAGGAGTCGGTAATGGAGGGGTTGACGTCTCCGAATTCTCCGAAGACGAGATAGTCCTGAATCCGGCTCGCAGCATCGTGCGGCTTATATGGACCCATGCCCCTAGACTGCCACTTTTTGCCCGCCCTGTCTATGATGGGCGTCAGGTGGGCGGGGGGGCTGGAGCGGTGGAGCGGTGGAGTGGTGGAGTGGTATGGACGCCATGCCAGGAATGGGAACGCCGTCTAGGAGGCCGTTGCTTTGCATTGAGTCGCCTTCGATGATTAGGAGTCACGGCGGGGCAACTCCGGACGAACCTCGCTCTTTGCTCACCAAGCGCGATCTCGAACAAGGGATTGGGAGCCGTCTTTCCCCAATCCCAAGAACGAGTGACCGACACGAGATTTGAGGCCGCCCTTATAGTCACCCGATCGGGCGGGCTCATATCGCCGGCTTCCATAGGCCTTTCGTGCAGACGATGGAGATGCTTGGAGACCGGCGTTCTTGGGACTGGGGAAAGACGGCGGTTGGGTGGGAAGAGACTTGCCTAACATTGTTAGGCGGCCAAATGCAATGAAACGCCCTCCTAGAGCAGAGCGGCGAGCATCTGGCACCGGGCTTCCCGCAACTCTTTCTCACTTTGCGCGGCACTGAGTGAAGTCGCATACTGGTGCGGTGAAGCGACTTGCTTGGTGGGTTCTCGGGGCCGTGGCGATCGCCGCCATCTTGGGCGCGGCAGTGATCGTGGTTATGCGTCGCCAGCAGGCCGATGCCGCCAAGTTCCTTGCCGATGAAGTGGCGGCGGCCCGGCGCGAGGGGCTGCCGCTGAGCCGGGCCGAACTGCTGGCGAAGTACCCCCTGCCGCCCGGTCAGGACGCGGCTCCGGTCTACAGGCGGGTCATGCCGCGGTTCAAGCTGATCGAGGGCCTCAACGACGAACACTACCTGTCCATAGGCAAGCTGTTGGAGGGCAAGGCCAATCAAGCTGATATACAGCTGGTCCGGTTGCGCGTCGGCGACGTTGATCCTCAGATTTCGGAAGTCATCGCCGCGTCAAAGCTCCCGCGATGCGACCTCGGGCCCGATGAAGGCGAGCCGGGAAGGCCGGGGCTTGCTCTGGACCTTGTCGAGGTCACGAAATACCTGGCTGCCAAAGCCGAACTGCTCACGCGCGATGGCAAGATCGCGCAGGCGTGCGACGTGCTGGCCGCGATTGGCCGGATCGGCCAGCAGATCCGGCAAGGCGGCACGCTCATGGATGAACTCTGCGCGACCCTCGATGATGGGATCGGCCTGGGGCCCTTGAGGGACGTCCTCGCGAAATCGTCGGGAAACCCCGCCCTGATCGTCAAGTGCCAGGCGGCTCTGGACACGTTCGGACCCGACCTCGACATCAAGCGCGTTCGCTTGGTGGATGCGGTCACTTCCCTTCAGGAAATCTCGGAACTTAGAACGACCGGCGACCTTCAAGCCGCGACGATGCCTGCTTCCCCGGCGGCGCTGTCGCAACGCGGCAAAGGGCTGCCTCTTTCCCAATGGATCAAGGATGAGATCGCGGCCAAGCTGATCGCGGCCTACCGAAAGCTCAGCCGTGCATTCGCCTCCGCGACCAACGACCCAACCTCGCTCGCCGCGGCCGCCCGGGGAGTTCAGGCGGACGTCGAGCGGGATCGGTCGTCCACAAACGGCTTTGCGAGAATCTACATCAGCTCGGCCACGAGGTGGCCCATCACCCTTACGCGGAACGAGTACTCACTACAAGCCGAGCGCAACTTAGCTCGAATGGCGGTCCGTCTCATGCAAGATCACCTGCGCACCGGACGGTATCCGGCCTCGCTAGCCGGATACGGAACGATCGCGGTCGACCCGAGGGCCGGCAAGCCGTTCTCTTATCGGTTGATCGGAAGTGGATTCGATCTGGGAAGCTGGAGCTTCCGCTAGCCTTTACCCACGTTGTGCACGGGCACTGACGGTAATCGTGGCTTTGAACGAACACCAGACCGGGAGGCACTCACTACTGCTATGCTCGCTACAATCGCTCTAACCCTCCTGGCGGCACAGAATGGAGGGTCCGTTCAGACTGGAACGAGGCAGCCGCCACCGTCGATCCTCATCTATCGCACCCCCGGCAGATGGGCCGGAACCAAACGGCCGGAGCGCGTTGTCGAGCTCGCCGTGTGGACGTCTGGTCGGATGATCTACGCCCTCGAGCAGCCACCCGTGCCCTCGAAAACGAAGACCATGGTGGTTCTTCACCCGACTGAGTTCTTCGAATCCCACACCGATCCGAAGAAGGTTCGCGCCGCCCTGGACGCGAT
>DATJYD010000023.1:0-2075 GCA_035499755.1 Fimbriimonadaceae bacterium | reverse complement strand
CTGGGGAATGCCGGGTAAAGAACTCGAGCTCGCGAGATCTTTCGGCGCTCGGATCGGCATCCAAGTGGGAACGGCCGAAGGAGCGCGTCGTGCCATCGGGTTGGGCGCGGATTTCCTCATCTGCCAGGGAGTCGAAGCGGGCGGGCATGTCCAATCGTCGATCCCCCTCGAACGCTTGCTCGAACGGGTCCTCCCGGTCGCCCCAACGACTCCGGTCGTGGCCGCTGGCGGGCTCGTCGACGCTCAAGATGTCGCACGGGTCCTTCACCTGGGCGCGAGCGCGGCCATGCTCGGCACCCGGTTCGTCGCGACCCAGGAAAGCCGGGCCCACCCTCGCTACAAGCAATTGCTGGTCGAGTCGTCCGAGACCGCCCTGACGATCTGCTTCGACGGCGGCTGGCCTTTTGCGCAGCATCGGGTGCTGCGAAACCAAGCCTTGGAGGAATGGGAGGCTGCCGGCTGTCCTCCGCCCGGCCGCCGGCCCGGCGAGGGCGAGGCGGTCGCGAAGGGAATCGCTCGCTATGAGGACACAGCCCCGCGGGTCGGCATGGCAGGCGACTTCGACCGCATGTGCCTCTACGCCGGAGCCGGGGTGGGAAAGATCCGCGACATTCCGGCGGCCCCGGAAGTCGTGGCGGGCCTCGTTAACGGCGCATCGTGATTGGGGTCTGAGCGTTGAGGTTGAAACAGCCCCGCGCGGCTTGGGACCCCAGGGCATGGCTTGGCGGCGACTTATGGCATGTACTCCCGACGCGGGAGACTAGCGCGGAGTTATTGGCGAGAGGTTCAGAAGTGCCCGCAGTGTGCAGGTAACAGATCGAGATCCGAGGTCCTTCTCTTCGAACCTCGCCCGGCTCGGTTCTCCGCTCAGGATGACGCGGTCTGCTCGCCTGTGATCGGTAATCAGGGCTCTAGCGGCAATGCTGTTCGCTTCCGATCGTGAGCCGTCCGCGGCCATTCGCCTCATCTTCGAGTGTGGGGCGGGGCCCCGGGGTCTGAGCGATGAGGTTGAAACAGCCCCGCGCGGCTTGGGACCCCAGGGCATGGCTTGTGGGCGCGATATCGATCGACGCGGACGCATATCGCGCCGCTTCGGGGCGCCCGGTTTTGCGGGCGGCCGGTCCCAGGCCGTTGGCCTGGGCTACGATCGGTCGGCCGTTCGAGCCTAAGGGGCGGTCGGGTGGTCGTTTCTATCGACGTTGGAGGCGGGGCCATCGCATGATCGCGCGGCGGAGGGTGTCGCTACTTGTTCTGGAGCTTGGCGATCTCTTGCCTGAGCTGCGCCCGGTAGTCCTCGACGGCCTTCACCTCACCCTTCGAAGGGGCGAGGCGTGGGCGTCCGGGGACGAAGGGTCCCATGAGACCGACGCAGTCCGTCGCATCGTCGAGGCCGAGGACGTGCCCAAGCTCATGCGCGACGACTTCGGAAAGCTCGTCCTCCTTGAGTTCATGGTTCCCGGTGTTGAGGCGGACAAGGAGAGTGCCGGAGATCTTGTAGCTCACGGAAGCACCCCAGCGCAGCGACCGAATCGCCTCGACTTGGCCCTGGATATCTCCCCCCGATTCGATCGAATTCACGAACTTCACCACGATCATCGGCTTCTGGCCGGGGTCGACCAGCGTGAAGGGACAATCGGGAATGGAATCCGCCCAGATGCGAATCCCTCGCTGAATGCTGTTTGCCTGCCAGCCCGTCTGATCGCCGGGCGCGAGTCCCACCGTCACCGTGTCCGCCATCAGATAGCTTTCGAGTGTGGCAAGTTGACGCCCTCGGGCATCGGACGAGTTTGCCGGCCTCGCGTGCACGACGCTAGCCGCTTCGGCGCTGATGACCCCTCCGCCCGCACTGGCGGTCCACGAGATACACAGAAGGGCGGCCGTCAGGCCACCCGCGAGAAGTGGAGTATAGGACTTCATGCGACTACCGATGATTCTCTGGCAGTTCAGATTAGAAACTTAGCGAGTGATATTGCCAGTCACACCAAGCATTTTTGCGGAGCTTGCGCGAAAAACCGCAAGGACGGGGGCCTTGTGAGAAAGACAAGAGACCGAGAGACGAGAGACGGAGAGACGGA
>DATJYD010000022.1:0-9771 GCA_035499755.1 Fimbriimonadaceae bacterium | reverse complement strand
GGTGAAGGTGAAGTACTGGTCGCACGGAAACACCAAGATCGTGGCCGTGCCTCTCAGCGAAGTGCGAGACGATCCCGGCCAACAGCCGTAAATGTGGCGCTCCCTCGTTCCGGGCACAATAGATCGAATGGCACTTTCGGTTCGATTCCCGGAACTGGGAACGCAGCGTCTCTTGCTTCGCCAGCCGACCAGGGCGGACGCGGATGAGGTGCTGCGAATCTTCAGCGATCCCGAGGTGCTGCGCTACTACAACGTGGATTTTATGAACTCGCGGGACGATGCGCTTTCGATCATCGAGAGCCGCCGGCGGCGTTATGAACTCGGCTATGGGATTCGATGGGGCATCTACTTGCGCCAGTCGGACCGGTACATCGGAAGTTGCGGGTTCGAAGTTCTGCACAAGCCGTGGCGCTATGCCGAGATCGGCTACGAGTTGGGACGGCCCTATTGGCATCAGGGCTACATGACCGAGGCCCTCCGGGCGATCATCAAGTTCGGCTTCGAGCGCATGGACCTCCATCGGATCGAGGCTCAGGTCGAGCCGGCCAATGCCGCCTCGAAGGCGGTCCTGGGACGGCTGGGATTCCATGAAGAGGGAGTCGCGCGGCAGCGCGGCTACTGGCACGGCGGATTCCATGACCTCGCCCAGTTCGGGCTGTTGAAATCAGAATTCGGCGAACAGCCTGCGCCGTGCCCGGGGTCCTAAGTCGCGCGGGCTTGGCGGCTCCCCGATGCTCAGACCCCGGGGCTTTCCGCCTCAGACACGGGCTGGTCCCGGTAGACGATGTTGATCTCGCCGTTCGCTTCGAACACGGCATAGCGAAGCTCGGCGATCGATGCGCATTCGCGCTCGCGGATCGCCTCGATGACCTCGTTCTTCGTCATCCCAAGGCGCTTCATGTTCTCCTCCACGAACTTGCCGTCGTGGACGAGGAGGAGCGGGCCGGCGCCGACCAGATGGTTGAAGCGCCGGGACCGGAGCATCGCCAGATTCAGCAACTTGTTCAACACGAGGAGGATCGCGGCCGAGACCAGGCCGGCTCGGAGCGAGGTGTTCGCTCGAACCATCGACGTCTCGACTGCGCTGCCGAGGAGCAACAGAATCAGCATGTCCAGAGCCGTCAGTTGGCCGAGATGTCTGCGGCCCACCAGCCGGACGGCGATGATGAGAAAGGCGTAGATGACAGCGGTGTTCAAGGCGACGCTCAACAGGAATTCGACTTGTGCGTTCATCTCCGTTCCTTGAACCTTGGCCGCTCGCGACATCGATTGTCAATCCGTTACCCCCCGAAGAACCTCCACAACGCCCCCGGCAGGGGCGTCGCTCATCTCGGGCCTAGGATGACCGGGCGTGGAAGCACTTCGTTCTGAAGCGAAGCGCTTCGACCGAGAAGCTACAGAGAAGCGCCCTCCTCGGCCGGTATGCGGGGAGATCCCTGTGAGAGGGGGATAATATCTCCACTTCCGATGAACGAGTGGCTGGGCAAGGTTTTCGATCATCCCGACGCGGTGGGCGCCGGGATCATCGTCGCAAAGACCCTGATCGTCTATCTCTTCCTGATCCTCGGCCTTCGGCTAGTGGGCAAGCGCGAGCTTGGCCAGATGAACATCTACGACTTGATCCTCATCGTGATTCTGGGAAACGCCGTCCAGAACGCGATGATGAACAACGACAACTCGCTTTGCGGCGGACTGATCGCAGCCGCGACCCTGCTGATCGTCAATCGGCTATTCAACGTCGTCTTGCAGCGCTCGAAGCGAGCGGAACGCCTGATGGTCGGCAATCCCGTTCTGATTCTCAACGACGGCGTCCCGATCGAAGCCCACATGAAGCGGGAAGGCGTGACCCGGGAGCAGTTGATGGCGGCCCTCCGCGAGCATGGCCTGACCGAGCCCGAGCAGGCGCACATCGCGGTTCTCGAGGTCGATGGGTCGATCAGCGTTGTTCCCGACGATGCCGCCGTGTTCAAGAGCCGGCGGCATTTCAAGGCTCTGAGGTTGCCCTGATGCCGGTGTGGCTCGACGACGTGACCGTGTTCGCGGCCAAGACGGCGGTCGTTCTGATCGTTCTCTTCCTTGCTTTTCGCCTCCTCGGCAAACGCCAGGTCGGCCAGCTTAACATCTACGATCTCGCGATGATCATGGCTCTTGCCAATGCCGTCCAGAATGCGATGACGGCGGGCAAGGGCGATCTGCGAGTCGGGATCACATCCGCCGCGACCCTGCTGCTGGTGGGCGCCGCGCTGACCAAGCTGCTGGTTCGTTCGAAGCGCACGGAGCGCCTGCTGATCGGAATGCCAACCGTGATCGTGAATCGCGGGAAAGTGCTGAAGCATCGGATGCGGCGCGAGCGAGTGACGAAAGAGGAACTCCTTGCCGCCATCCGGCAGCACGGCCTGCAAAGCCCGACCCAAGTCAAGATGGCCGTCCTCGAAGTGGACGGCTCGCTAAGCGTGGTTCCAAAGGAACGGTAGTCGTCTCGGGCCTGGGGCGGTGAGGCGTTTTGAACTAATGCCTCACCGCCTCATCCGCCCTTACCCTCCCGCCGACACGCCCCAAGAGAACGACATGGCGGCGCCACGCTCTTTTTGAACCGCGGGGAGCAGGAGTCCGAACGACGCCACGCCGGCCAGCCCCGAGATGTCCAGGTTTCCAGGATTCTGTACCGCCGGAAGGGCGCCCGTGAAGAGAAGGCCGATCAGGGCGCTCGTCGCGCCGGAAGGGGCCGATCCATCGCACATCATCACGATAGAACCCCGCGCGTTGACGGTTCCGACCATCTGGAACTGAACGGCAGGCAGGCTGACCCCGCCGGCGAACGCCGAGCTGGTGTCGCCACCCAATTGGCGGCCAAAGAACGAAGTCGCGACGCCGGTGTCGGCTCCAGCCGGCAGGAAAGCGCCATGCGATTGGCCGTCGGCCGGAAGCCCGCCCCGATCGCCCCAGTTGATCCCGGCGGTCTGCCAGTTCTGGCCGCCGTACATGTGAAGCAAGTTCATGTGTCCAGTCACCGCGGCCCCGGTCGCGTCGGTAACCGTGAAGTCGAGGGACCCGAGATCGTCCTGGCCGCTTCCCGGGCCGAAGTTCTGGATCGGCATGACCGAGCCGTCGCAGAATCCGACCCGATTGCCGTTCGCATCCTGTAGTGTCAGGTAAAGGAAGCCGAACGGCGTGACGAGCCCCTTGACGGATAGCGGCATCTGCACGGCGGGAAGGGCGATCGTGCCCGACAGGTTGAATCCAGTGGCGCTGGCAGCCGGCTGCAGATCCAAGATCACGCCGGCAGCCGTGTTGGATGAACTGCCCCCGTGAGCGAACCCAAGCCAGTGGCCAAGCTCTTGGGCCGGGCCGTGGGCGGCGAAGGCCGTTCCTGCGAAAGACAAGCACAGGCCGAATAGCGCCGATGCGGCGAAGCGACTTCTAGCTGTTGAAGATCTCATATCTCCCTCCAGAAAAGCGTCTCTCGAATGTCGGAGACGCGACATCTTTACTGTAGAAGGAAAATGGTTAAAACCCAAGTTAAAACGCCAGGAAGGGCGTCGTCCAGAACGTAACCTGCCTTGGCGCGCCTGAATCGGGCGGGTCGCGCTCTAACCGGACCGCCTGGCGACAACGACGAACGTTAGGAAATGCTTGATCACGCGCCGCCCCGGGCGGGTCGCGATGAGTCTCCGAATGCACTCGAACAGCCAGGTCTTGGCGGGCGGCTCCAGCAAGCGATGGTCCGAATAGGTGTCGAGCAGATCGATGTATTCCTGGCTCTGGAACTCACGCGACCAGACGATCTTACTCACCGCCGGGGCCCCGAAGAATCGGCTCGCCTCGAACTCCGGATACTCGTCCGGCAGATCGGGAATGGGCGGTGGAAACGTCTCGAGCTTCCATCCGATCCCTTCATAGCACCGTTGCACTTCCGCGAAGAAGGGATCGAAGTCTTCCGGATAGGCGTGCTCGCTCGTGATCAAGCAGAGCGATCCGCCGGGCACAAGCGCCCGGGCCGCCTTGGCGTACCTGGTCTCGGGGTCGATCCAATGCCACGATGACGCGGCGACGATCGCGTCGAAGGCACCCGCTGGCTCGTAGGATTCGAATTCCGCGACCTCGACCTTCGCCTTTGGGAACGGTCTCAGGTTATTGGCGGCGAGCGCGGCGAGGTCGGGTCCCGGTTCGAGGCAGATCAACTCACACCCGCTGGCGGCGATCGAGACCGAGGCTCGGCCGGAGGCTGCGCCTATCTCGAGGACCCGCGAATCCGGTCCGATGGGGGCGAGTTCGAAGAGGCGCCCGAACACCTCGTCCGGGTAAGGGGGACGGGTACGTTGGTACTTCTCCGCCGCCTCGTTGAATGTGCGCTTTCTGCGCTCTCGGTCTTCACGCCGCATCGGCAACTTGCTCTACGGCCAGACCGCGGCGGAGTTCACTCAGCTAGTCGTGAGCTTTGCGGCGAATCCTCGCGATGACCTGAGTGATCTTGCTCCGCATCGTATAGCCGACGCTGAGCATCGCGGCTAGGAAAAGCTGGACCGCGATCGAGCCGGAACCCGGGTCGACATAGGCAAGACCTGAATGGACAACCGTGGAATGCAACTCGATCATCGGCGAAAAGCTCTCCTTAACAACAGTGGAACCGAAAATAGGAGCCGGACAAGAGCCCTGTTCATCATGCTTCATTAACAGAGCCAATATCGCACCGCGATACAGAATGGTGGCTTAAACCAGTAAATTTACTGTTGTTCGTCGCACTCAGGATGGACGCCTCGGCACTCTCGCGTGGGTGCTATCCTTGAGCCGTGACTCGATCCATCCTCGTATTCGGCGCACTCCTCGCCGTGGCATCGGCGAATGCCCAGAAGGTCAAGCCCTCGGTCCGGGTGGCGCCGGACGGGTTTCCCGTCGGCCAGAGCACCCCGGAAGGCGCGGCTTGCGAGTTCGCCAGAGCCTTCATCAAGGCGGATCCGGGTCTTCTGAAAGCGGTCTGCGTACCCAGCGGCGAGATCGGGGGCAAGCAGTACGCCTCCTTTCTGTCCAGCCTGAGCCAAGGCATGGCGGCCGAGCACGCGAAGAAGACTCCTTCGGATGGCCACCCCCAGAAGATCCTGAGCTGCGACGCGATGGGCAGGCTCTCCAAGAACGGCCCGAACTCCTACGCCTACGCGGTTCTCAGCCTCAAGGACATCGGGTTCGTCGACGTCGTGACCCAACTTCCGAAGGGTAGGAAGATGAACGTTCGCACATTCGTGGTCGAGACGCCCAAGGGGAAGTGGCTCGTCTTTCCCGCGCCTCAGCTCGATACGATCCTCTCGGACGGGCTCAATCAGGAAAAGCCGACCGGCATCTCTTTCTCCTCCAAGTACCGCTTGGTCAAAGCGTAGGCTTGGCCAGCCACTTCTCGAAGGCGATCACCCACTCGACCTGCTCGCGCGTATCCGGGACCGGATAGCGGCGAGCGGTTTCAAAATCGCGCGAGCGCCTCGCCGGAACCCAAGCCGAGGGCCACAAGATCCGCCGCGCAAAGCATGCCGCTACGGCCGATGCCTGGCCGGCAGTGCACGACCACCTTCTCTCCCTCCGCGACCCGATCGGCCAGCTGGCGGACGAATCCGAAGCCCGCCCGGGACTTCGATCCGAATCCAATGGACGTCCGTCAATCGGCCCCCGTTCTGCCCTGCGTCTCGCATAATCCTCAAAACCGATTCGGCCGCTTGGCCAGTCTATGCGTTGGAGATGCGCCATGGATAACGCGGGGAGAGCGCGTCGAGCGCTGATCGTTTTTTGGAGCCTTATCGCCCTGCCGCTCGTCCTCTGGCTCGTCCCCGCGACCCGCTGGGCCGCGAACGGCCAGGCGCGGCGGGCTTTCGGGCGAATCGACTGGACAACTTTCGGAGTCGCAAGCGGAGACATCGAGGACGGCTGGTGGTACGCCGATTACTACGACCGGCAGCCCATCGGCGAGAGCCGGGATGCGAGGCTGGTTCGAGCGAGCAACGTTCTCGGAAACGAGAGAATCGACGCGGCCTATCCGTCGGCGCGCGCGAATTGGAACGATCCCCAGTTCCTCGCCAACTACCTTCTCGAAGCCAGCCAGTGGGCTCCGGTCCGGTCGGTAAAGGGCGCGTCCGAGGATTTGCGGAAGTGGATCGAGGACCAGAAGCGCGAGCACCGGACCGATTGGCTGCGCGTCCGCAAGGTCTGCGACCAAGGGATGCGGCTCGAACCGGACAACGCGTTCTTTCCCGCTCTCGCCGCCGCAGCTTGCGACGGGCTGGACGACCAGCCCGGCGCTTTGGCCTATCTCCGGCGGGCGGGAGGCTGCCGGCAATGGAACGACCACGCCGCCGAGATCACGGCGATCCGCCGGAAGGTGATGCTCTCCCAGTTCGGCTACCGAGGATGGGAAGGGTGGTCCTTTCTCGCGGTATGGCCTTCGAGCTGGGCCCCTGACCTGCACTCGCTCGCCCGAGACGTGGCCTACCTGCCGTTCGATGCGACGGGGATCGAGGCACGGAAGGATCTGATTCAGATCGCCGAGCTTGCCTACGCGGCCGACGCATCGTCGTACTACGGATCGTCCTCCGCTTCCGGCAGCGGAGTTATCGTCGCTGGCCTCGCCTCCTCCGGGGCCAACAGCAGCACTCCGCTCTCGGTCCGGCGAGAGGCCCAGTTGGGGCAGATCCATCGGATGAGCGTGGTTTTAGCGCCGGACTCGCCGGGAGAGCTGGAGGGCCGCCTGAGGGAGATGCTGGCCGCGACGGATTTCACTTCCGCGCGAAACTTCGCGGACTTCCATCTTCCGCCTGGCCCCTACAGCGATCCGGGAGACGTCATCTCGATTCCGATCACCGAGTATGGGATCGGCGCGATGATCCTCGCCGCAGGGCTCGCTCTGCTGCTTCTGATCGGAGCGGCCGGCTTGGCGATGCGGTTGCCGAAGGCCTGGATTCCGGGGGCAGCGCTACCGGGCGTCGCCGCCGCGTTTGTCGCCGCTGGGGCTGCGGTGTCTGAGCTTCGGGACCCAACCGCGGCCGCGATCCTCGCGGGATACGCGGTGGTTTATCTGGTCGTCGGAATCCTCTCGGCGCGGTCGCGATGGGAAGAGGCGTTAATCGTCGGCGGGATCCTCGTGCCGTGCCTCGCGACTTTTGGCATCTACGAGCTGACCGTCTACGACCTGGATAGGGACCTCTATCCCTACCAGATCACGCCGGTCGCTTTCTTCTCCGCGCTTGCCCTTTGGCGGCTGGCGACCCGGCGGTGGTCCGAATCCCGCTTTCTCTTGGTTCCCCAGCTTGGCGTTCTGCTGTTCGGGCTGATGTCGACCTTTTTCCTTGGCCCCCACACGTCGCCGACCAAGAGCCTCGCGCTCATCATCGGCTTCGGTTTTCTGCTCCTCGTTCTGGTTGCCGGCCTTCAGCGCACTTCTCTGGCGGAGGCCGCGCGCCAGGTCCGGCGCTACTCCTACTGGCCGGCCGCCCTGTGCGCGCTCGGCTTCTGCGGTGCGGTGATTTGGCAGACGGTCGCCGACCGCCATGAGATGTTGCTGCTGAGGCGGGAAGAATCGATCTCGCCGGTCATTCGATCCTGGGCGCGCGCGCACCCAGACGGTCTCCTCGCCCAAATGCAGCAGGACGACGCCCACGGCGTCGTCCACGGCGGCTGGCCGTAGCCGAAGCCTGTAGTCAGGTAGCCGGTCAGCCCTACCGTTGCGGCATCACGGATTCCAGTCTCCCCGGCCTCCGGTATAATCCGAACCCGATTGGCGGATCGTCTAATGGCAGGACAGCGGTTTTTGGTGCCGTCAGTCTAGGTTCGAATCCTAGTCCGCCAGCCAGCCGGGTCGAGCACCGGACTTGGCCGGCAGTTGCAGACGCACGTTTCGAGACGGTAGAGGCATGAGTCTACGTTAGAGTTAGCCTAGCCGCCGTCCCAAACGTCCGCGAAATGGGCCGAGTGAAGGCTGAACCAGTCGGTGGCCAGTTCCGCGACGTGCTCCAACGCCCCGGGCTCTTCGAAGAGGTGAGTCGCGCCGGGTACGATCTCCAGCCGCGAAAGGGTGTCGTCGGGCAGGGCAGCCTGCGCCTTGCGATTCAGATCCAGAACGTCCTGGTCGCGTTCTCCCACGATGAAGAGGGTTGGCGCCAAGACCTGCGGGACTTCCTTCATCGCAAGGTCGGGGCGTCCGCCTCGGGAAACGACGGCTTGGACGGTGCCCTCGAGCTTCGCCGCCGCTCTCAACGCGGCCGCCGCTCCCGTGCTGGCGCCGAACAGCCCGACCAGGAGAGATTCGGATTCGTGGCGAGTTTGGAGCCAGTCGACCGCGCCGACGAGGCGCTCCGTCAACAGGGCGATGTCGAAGCGAGTCTCGTAATCTCGGTCTTCCTCGAAGGTCAGCAGGTCGAAGAGCAGAGTCGCGAATCCGGCTCGATGGAGGCAGTCGGCGATGAGTCGGTTGCGAGGGCTGCGGCGGCCGCTGCCGCTTCCGTGGGCAAAAACGACGACGCCCTTGGGCGCGGACGGGATTCGCAGTTCGCCTTCGAGGTTCGCGCCCGCGGAGAGAATCGAGATCTCGCTTGCAGAGAGAGGCATGGATCGCTCCCGCCGACTCCGAATCCGGCATGATCCGCCGGATCGCGAGCCGGCTTACACTTAGTCTGACTTCGAGATTGGCAGGCGGGTCGCCCGATTGGAAAGTCCGACGTTCCTTGTACGCCTTGTCGAGGACATCAGCTCTTGAGGCCGAAATACCACGTCGCCAGGAAGTAGTTGACGATGTAGATGAACACCATGGAGAGCACGACGGTGTTGGTCGTCGCGCGCCCGACGCCGACGGCGCCTTCCTTAGTGCGGAAGCCCTGCTGGGCGGCAATCAGGGCGACGATGAGGCCGAAGAACGGCGTCTTCAGCATCCCGCCAAGAAAGTCCCACGGCCGGAGGAAGGAGCGCAGCGAGTCGAAGAAGGCGCCGCCTGCGACGCCCGAAGCGGAAGCCACCATCCAGCCGCCCAGCACGCCGGAATACATACCGACGAGCGTCAGGACGGGCAACATGGTAACCGCGGCGACCACCCGGGGAACCACGAGATAGCTCGTCGGATTCACGCTCAGCATCTTGAGCGCGTCGACCTGCTCGGTCACCTGCATTTGGGCGATCAGGGCGGCCATGGCCGAACCGCAGCGGGCGGCGACCATCAGGCCCGCGAGGACCGGCGCGATCTCACGGCACATCGCCAGCCCGACGGTGGCGCCGGCAAAAGAGCTGCCCCCGTACTTGACCAGGAACTCGACGCTGTACAGGGCGAGGACGGCCCCCGAGAAGAAGTTAGTCATCGCCACGAGTGGAACCGACGAAACCCCGATGAAGGCCATCTGATTGATGGTCTCCTTCCACTCGAAGGGCCGATGGACCAAGCGGCGGAGGGTGTCTCCGGCGAGCATCGCTGTCTCTCCCACAAAGGAGAGGCTCGCCTCGATGGGCGCGAGCAGGGAATCGAGTGGTGACGTCGCTGCCCTGCCGGCCATGCCGAATAGTGTAACAGGGTTGAGGATCCGGCGAGCCCGCCGAGACCACGTTGGGGAGAAAGAACGAGGCCGCTTCCAGAATTGGAAGCGGCCTTTCGAATGTGCCGGGTTTCGGCGGAACGTCCAATCAACCCTAGGGGCAGGGGCTCGTATTCCAGGGCGCCGAATTCGGATACCAGCGGTCTCCATATTCGTAGGTGTTCGGATTCAGGGTAGCGGCCAGCGTCTGGTACTTGGCATGGCCGTCCGCGAAGCA
>DATJYD010000021.1:0-2426 GCA_035499755.1 Fimbriimonadaceae bacterium | reverse complement strand
TGTCGACCGCATCCTGTCCGCCGGCAACGACATCTGCCTGCTGCTCAATCCCAGCGTCAACTCGTATCGCCGCCTCGACCCGCATTTCGAGGCGCCCAACCAGATCAAGGCGTCGCCGGTGGACCGGGGCTCCATGATCCGGATTCCGATCGGCAACGAGAAGAGCATGCGCGTGGAGGTTCGATCGGTGGCACCGGATGCGAATCCGTATATGGTGATGTATTCGATCTTCAAATCGGGGATCGATGGCGAGACTTCGAAAATCAAGAACCTTCGCCAGGCGGAGCGGTATCTGCCGGACAACATCTACACGGCGCTCGGGGATTTCGAAAAGGCGGAATGGACGAGCAAACTGCTGGGTGCCGACGTAAAGGCTCGATACGCGGATCTCAAGAGAGCTTCGGCGGACCGTTGCGCGCGGAGCTTGGGAACCTTCGTGAAGGCCGCGGAGGTGCAGTATCACCACGAGGTGTACAACCAGTTCCTTTGGAACATGTTTTAGAAGCAGCTTCGCGAGTGGTTGGAAAACGCCCTCTGGCTTCGGCTGGAGGGCGTTTTTTGTGAGCGAGGCCGGCCGGAGGGGAAGTCTCACGTCCGGGCCGCGGAATTGGCGAACCTATTTTGCTTTTGATGCAGGGCAGGGAGCCGGAGGAGAAAGTGGCAGCCGGTGGCGGGGGAGTCGAGGAGTTGGATGGTGCCGCCGTTGGCCTCGACGATCCACTTGGAGATGGCCAGGCCGAGTCCGGCGCCAGATTGGTCGAGAGATGAACGACTGAAGCGTTCAAAGAGGCGGGCGCGGTGGGAGGTGGGGATACCCGGACCATTGTCGCGAACATGAATTTCAATCGCGTCATCCGAAGCAGTCGAGACGCGAACATGGATCCAGCTGCCTTCGGGAGAGTACTTGATGGCGTTGTGAATGATATTGAGGAAGGCCTGGCGGAGAAGGAGTTCATCGGCGAGAACCGTGGCGGAGCCCCCACTGTTGTCTAGCGCCAGGGACTGCGATTTTTCCTGCGCGAGAATCTCGAGAAGACTGACGCATTGCGCGAGCGAGGCAGACACGTCACACGGGCGGGCATTCAGGGAAACCTGTCCTGCATCCATGCGCGAGATCAGAAGAAGATTATCGACGAGGCGGTCAAGCCGGGCCGCCTCTTCCAGCATGCTCCCGATGGTGTCGTGGAGCTGGGCGGGAGTGCTGGAACGTTGCAAGCCAACTTCGCCGACGCTGCGAAGGGCCGCCAGGGGGGTGCGCAACTCGTGAGAAACGTCGGAGGTAAAGCGCTGCAATTGCTCGAACGCGGATTGCAGGCGTTGGAGCAACTGATTAATGACAATGGCAAGGCGGCCGAGTTCGTCTTCGGAGTTCGCAACTTTTAGGCGCTCATCGAGGCGTTTCGGCGTGATGTGCTCGGCCATCTCGATCATGTGGTCGAGAGGCTGGAGGGCGCGAGAAGCGGATCGAAAGCCGGCCCATGCAGCGATGAGAAGAGTGAGAGGGAATGTCAACCCGAGGACGACAAGGAATTCCTGCAGGCGGGCCACTAGGGGAGCGATCTCGTAGGCCTGGCGGATCAGAAGGGAACGATCACCGAGGTTGTGGACATGGCTGACCATCAGAACACGAGTGCCGTCGGCGAGACGAGCACTGCGGGGAGAATAATTCGTGCCCTCACCGGGGAATGGAGCATCGCCGAGGCTGCGATCGCCGAGGCGGTCGTTGCGGTAGAGGAGTTGACCGGTATTGTAATCGCGGATTTCGACCATGCGATCCTGGACGAAACGGCTCTCGGGATGATTGTGATAGTCCTCGCGGAGGGTGAGTGTGCCGTGTGAGTCGAAGGAGAGCAGGCCTTCCGCGGTTTCGACATTTTGAATCGCGGAATGATAAAGCTGCCGTGTGAGGTGCCACCAAAACAGGGAAGAGGCCACAACGATGAAGCCGACCATCGTGAGGGAAACCAGCACGACATGGGAAAGAGCGACGCGGGAGCGTACCGTGCCGAAATAGCGAGGCATCAAGTAGCCTCTTCACGAAGAATGAAACCGAGGCCGCGAACGGTATGCAGAAGTTTGAGGGGAGAATTGTCGTCGATCTTCCGGCGCAAGCGGGCAATGTGCACGTCGATGACATTGTCGAGGGGGGTGTGGCGCGTGACTTCCTTCCAGATCGCGTGGGCAAGCATTTCCCGTGTGACGACCTGTGCCGCATTCCGCAGAAGGTACTCAAGGATTTCGAACTCGCGCATGGTGAGGGAAATGGGGGCGCCGGCGCGCCGGACGGTGTGCGTGGAGGAATCGAGTTCCAAGTCCGCGCAACGAAGAACAGCGTGGTGGTCGACCTTGCCGCGACGAAGAAGAGCGCGAACCCTGGCCAGCAGTTCCGGGAAGGCAAAAGGCTTGACCAGGTAATCGTCCGCGCC
>DATJYD010000020.1:0-2277 GCA_035499755.1 Fimbriimonadaceae bacterium | reverse complement strand
CCTCCTGGCTGAACACGTCTCCCTGGGCCTTCTACAGCTTCGTCTTGATGGCCCTCTGGGGAGTGGGCGGGAGCATGGTGATCTATCTCGCCGGACTCAAAGACATACCGGTCCATCTTTACGAGGCCGCGACTATCGATGGCGCCAACGCCTTTCGCAAGATGCGCCACATCACGCTGCCGATGATGACGCCCGTGATCTTCTTCAACCTCGTGATGGGCGTGATCGCGGCCTTCCAGACCTTCACCCAAGCCTACGTCATCACGCCGGACGGCGGCCCGGAGTTCAGCACTTACTTCTATAGCCTCTACCTCTACAACCGGGCTTGGAAATACCTCGACATGGGCTACGCGAGTGCGATGGCCTGGATTCTCTTCCTCGTCATCGTCGTGCTCACCGGCGCGCTCTTCGGAACGCAAAAGAAATGGGTGCACTACCAGGGATGATCGAGGTGATGGAGGTGATTGAGATGAGGGCCGTCTTCGGAAACAAGGTGGCTCACCTCCATCACCACCATCACCCCCGGGGACCCCGGTCATGAGGCGCTGGCTCCTCTGGATCGGCGCGATCGTGCTGACGATTGTCGTCTTCGCGACCGGCTACACCACGCCGCGCAAGTACCCCAACCGAACGGTCGTCATCTTCTGGCACCGGTGGCAGGGCGATTGGGAGAAGCAGGTCAAGAAGATCGTCGACCAGTTCAACGAGAGCCAGACGCAATATGAAGTTGTGCCGGTCAGCATCCCCGGCTCCGGCTCGGACGCGAAGTTCATCCTCGGCACGATCGGCGGCGACCCACCTGATCTCATGTCGATGGGCAGTTCACCCGTCGCGAACATGGCGGCCAACGGATTCCTCACGCCGCTCGACAGCCTGATGACGCCGGACGAGAAGGTCCGCTTCTTCAAAGACAGCTATCCCGCGATCCGGGACATCGGCGTCTACCGCGGCCACTGCTACGGAGTTTGCATCGGAGGCGATCTCGAAGCCCTCTATGTCAACTGCACGCAGCTCCGCGATGCCGGTTTCGATCCCGACAAGTTCCCAAAGACCCTCGAAGAGCTTGAGGCGATGGGGCTCAAGCTCAACCGCTACAAGAAGGGCAATCTCACCCGCCTTGGCTTCCTGATCAACGATCTGAACTACGTCGCGCCCTATTTCGGCGGCGGGTTCAACGTCAAGGAGGACGGGACGCTGGAGCTCGATACTCCCCAGAACCTTCGCGCTCTCCAGGACATCGTGAACTTCCGCAAGAAGGTCGGCTACGACGCGGTCGTGCGTTTCCAGGCCGGTATCAACGATATCGAAGGCGCGGGGTCTTGGGCCTTCATGCGCGGCGATCTCTCGATCACGCTCGACGGCCAATGGCGCGTGGAGGAGCTTCGCAAGTTCGCGCCGAAGATGGACTACCGAGTGATACCATTGCCCCCTCCCAAGGGCGGCAAGCCGCTCGGCGGGGTCGTCGGCGGCAGCTATATGATCGTGCCGGTGTCGGCCAAGCACAAGCGTGGCGCGTGGGAGTTCTTGAAGTTCTGGACCGGCCTCGACAATCCGGACCGCGCCGCCGCGTTTTACAACATGGGCGGTTGGCTGCCGTATTCGCCGGCTGTCGCCAATTCTCCGACGTTCAAGCGTTGGCTGAAGCGCGATCCGCAGTTCCAGGCCTTTCTCGATATCCTCGCCAGTCCGAACTGCAAGGCGCCGCCTCCGATCGCCAACCTCGCCTTCCTGTACGACCTTATTACCCAGGCGGAAGCTCAGGCGACCCTCGGAGCGGAAACCCCCGAGCAGGCTTTGGCCGAGCTGCAAGCGCGGTTCAAAGAGGAACGCGCGAAGCGGAGGGCCCTCGGCTATGACGAATGACCAAGCCCCGGGCCGGCTCTCCTCGCCTGCCAAGCTCGGGATTTATCTCGCGCTGATCTTGCTCAGCATCCCCGCCATCCTGCCCCTGATCTGGATGGTTTCGACCTCGTTCAAGACCGACTCCCAGATCTTCGCCGGCAACAACCTGACCCTCCACAGCCTGATCCCCTCGCCGCCGGTGGCCCGAAACTATCCCGAAGCCCTGAAGAATATGCCGTTTCTTCTCTATCTTCGGAACACGCTCTTGCTGTGCATTTGCACCGTGGTGGGAGCGGTGGCGAGCAGCGCGATCGTCGCCTACGGGTTCGCGAAGCTCAAGTTCGACGGTCAGAAGCCGCTATTCTACGTCATGATCGCGACCATGGCGCTGCCTGGCCAGGTCACGATGATCCCGATCTTCGCGCTCTTTCGGTC
>DATJYD010000019.1:0-4595 GCA_035499755.1 Fimbriimonadaceae bacterium | reverse complement strand
GTGCTCTCCTTCGAGACGATCGAGCATCTCGAGAACCCGGAGACGTTCCTGAAGGCGCTGAAGAGCTGCCCGGGGACGATTGCGATCTCAACCCCCAACCGGGAAACCTATTCGCTCGGAAACGAAGCAACCGACAAGCCGCTCAATCCCTTCCACACCATCGAGTGGTCATGCTCCGAGTTCGTCGACCTGATCAGGTCGCATTTCACCGGGCGCAAAGTCGAATTCCTGAGTCAGCAGGCAGCGTGGCCGGGCACGATCCGACCTGGCGTCGATGAGAACTGCGCGTTCATCATCGCCGTCATTGGGCCGATCGCCAAGAACCTAAAAGCGGCCCTCCCCATTCCGGCATGGCCTCGATTGGGCGTTTCGGTCCCCACCCACAACGGTTCGATTCGGTGCCGCGACCTCGTCGTGGGAATGACTCGTTACTATCCGGGCGACCTCAAGTTTGCGATCGTCGATAATGCTTCCCGCCATGTAGAGGCCCTCGCCCTCGACCAGCTTCACCAGGACTTCGCAACCCATGTCGACGTGCTCCATCTAACCGGCAACGTCGGCTACGGGATCGGCGCGAACACGGGACTCGATTTCCTCTGGCAGCAGGAGTGGTTCGACTACTTCTGCGTTTCCAACGACGACGTGCTGCCGGCGGTGGATTGCCTTTCGCAGATGGTTTGCGCGATGAAGGAACTGGACGAAGGCGGGCATAAACCGGGCGTCATCGGTCCGGTTACGAACAGCATCTCGGGCGCCCAGAAGGTTGATGTGGGACTCTATCAGAGCTACGCGCAGATGATCGACTTCGCGGAGCTATGGCATCGCGACCATCACTCGATCGTCACTCAGGTGAACCAACTCCGCGGGCTGTTCATGCTGATCCATCCCGACTGCCTGAGCGCGATCGGCGGGTTCGATCCGCTGTTCGGAATCGGAAACTTCGAAGACGACGACTACAATCTGCGGACCCGCTTCGCGGGCTTTACCACGTGGATCGCGGAGGGCGCCTTTCTTCACCATGCCGGTTCGAGCACGTTCGGAGAGATGAAGGTCGACTACGAAGCGAGCATCACCCGCAACCTCCAGCTCATCTGCGAGAAGTGGGGTTTCGCGGACTTCAACGAGTTCGTCACGATCTCGGAGAAGCCGAAGGACGTTAAGCTATACGTTCCCCTTAGGTCGTCGATCGACATGAGCGGGTACGTCATCACGCTCGGCACCGGCGAGCACATCGATTTGATCCGTCAGGCAAGCGACGTGGAGTTCGCCGCCTACATCCATAACCGGATGCAAGGGCGGCCTCGCGAGGAGCGGATCGCGATCATCGAGCTGCTGGAGAAGACGGCGCGTTCGTCAGAGCACGCGGCCTAGAGCGGCATCCTCGCAGCGGTTGAACGAGCCCTGCCGCTACAGGCCACGCTCTCGTCGGAGCCGCGTCTCTCGGCGAAGGTTCGTCGCGGGTGGTGGGGGCGGCATTTCGCTCGCTTTCGGGTGCGGTTCGCGACGGGCTTCCCGCAACGCGCGACGGTCCTGAACGAACTCGTTCAGCCGCCTCATATGGATGGTCAAGGTGATCAGGTTTTCAGGGAATATCATCGAAGAAGTTGTCGATGGTCATTCGCTTGGCTGGCTGGGCCCCGACGATGTCCCAGTTGTCGCAGTCGAGACGCCTGCAGTAGATCATTTTCTGCACCGCGCCGGATTCATTCTCGACGTCGGCCATGTTCGCGAACCGGCATTCGAGACAGAGCTCGGGTTCGAGAAGGCGCACGATCTTTAGCTGCTTCGCCATCCTGGTTGCCTTGGGCCGCTTCCTGCGGACTCCTTACAATCCTCGGGGGTGTCGAATTGCCGAATCTCGCCAGATTTGCCGGGATTGAAGGATGATGGTATTTGTGCGAGACTGCCCGTAGAATCAGTTGGGAGATCTTCTTCCCATGGTTAGGCTGGGTCCCAAGGCGTCTGCATGCGGAGAGCTTGCTCCAGCATCGCCATGTACTCCTCGTGCGGGATCTCGTAGGCGCCGAGGGAGGCGAGGTGGGGGTTCATGATCTGGGCATCGAAGATCGTGAAGCCGAGCGCCCGGCAGCGCTCCACCATCGCCCAAAGGGCGACCTTGGAAGCGTCCGTCTCCCGGTGAAACATCGACTCCGCGCAGAAGCAGGAGCCGAGGGCGAGGCCGTAGAGGCCTCCCACCAGGGCGAGGGGTCGGGGTATTGGGGTATCGGGGTATTGGGGTGTTGACCAGACCTCCACGCTGTGCGCCCATCCTTCGTGATGGATCTGCGTGTACACGCGGATGAACTCCTCGCTGATCCAGTTCTCGTCCGGCCTCAGGCACCCCCGCATGACTTGCTCGAACGCCGCATCGAACGTGACCCGGAAGCCGGCAGGGAGCTGAGGACCGGAGGTTGCGCCCATCCGGACCTTCCGCAGTACCTTGCCCAGAGACTTGGACACGTGGATTCCCGAGATCGGGAAGAGCGCGCGGCGATGCGGCTGAAACCACTCAACCTGTCCATCCTCCATCGTCATCGGGAAGGCGGCCTGGGAGTAGGCATACCGGATCAGCCAAGGCGTCAGTTCCTCGCCCCGCATCGCCTAGACCTTCCGCCAGAGCATGACGTGAAAGACCGGGATTCGCCCCGCGCTTTCGATCCGAGGGAATTCGGCGATCGCCTCCGGGGTCGGCGCCGGCTCCTCGAAGGCTTCGAGCCGCAGGCCGCGCCCCAGAAACGCCGCCATGTAGTCGGAAAAGGGGCGATGATAGTTGACGATCTCGATCCCCGCCCACGCGACGACGTCGGCCCGTTCCGAGAAGTAGTCGTCGACCACGAGCGACCGAGGGCGTCCGTTTTCGTCGCGAATCCACGGGTCGGGGACGGTCGTGCAGAACGAGTTCATGTTCGCGATGAGGATGCGCCCACTGGGCTTGACGATCCGGACGATCTCCCCAATCGCCGCCCGGTAGTCGAGGATATCGATGAGAACCAGATAGCAGACCACGAGGTCGAAGGCGTCGCTCGCGACCGGGATGGCGATCCCATCTCCTCGCGCGTAAAGCCCGGAACCCGCGACCGACTGCCCTGCCGCCGCCTGCAGGAGGGCGCCGGTGGGCTCGATGCCGACCGTCTTCGCACCGCGCTCCGCGAGCATTCGGCAGAACCGCCCTTCGCCACATCCCACGTCGCATACCAAGCGGCCGCGAACGTCTCCCGCCAGCCGCAGCATCGCAGGATCGATGACCAGCTTGCGGTTGAGATCGCCGCGCTCCATGAGCGCAAGCCAAGCCGGCGCGGAACCATCCCAGTATTCCGCCGGTGTCTTTACCTTCACGCGATCGGCCGCCATGTCGAAACTTATTGTGGCCCAGCCGGCAGCGCGCTTCTCCCGTTCGTGGGGACGGGGCAGAGAAGGCTCTTCAAGCGGGATGAAACGGCGTTCGGCGTTGGGGCGTTGCCGAACCGAGCGTCAGATCAGCTCGGATTACACGCGATGAGGTCGGAGACTCCGCGGACTGCGAAATCGGCGAGACGCCGAAACCACCTTCCTCGCCAGAGTGCGCAGGCTAGCCCGCCGAGTTGAAGAACGCGACCCGGCTCAGTGCCGGGGTTGCGCGGGCGTCGTCGATCTCGATCCAGAGCTCCCTTGCTTTCACCGCCGGGATTCGGAGGATACGCCGCACGCCGACCGTCGTCCCTTCGGCGATCGTCTTGCGGCCGTTCTGTAAATCGTCGGTGAACACTTTGAACTTGGCGATTCGCTGACCCATCTCGACCGGTTCCTCGAGCACGATGCGATCCACCGTGGAGTCGTTCGAGAATGTGAACTTGAGCACGGCCTGATTGGCCTTGGCGTACCAAATCGAGCCGCCTTCGGGATCGACGAGGGAATCCACCGGCTGGAGTTGGCTGCCGTTCGCCACGAGTTCGTCGGCGCTTGCGATCGGGACCTCGTGGGCGAAGTCCTTCTCCAGAGCGTTATTGAACTCACGGAGCCGCTGAGCATCGCCCTCGGAAATCAATCCATCCGAGTTTGGTGGAACATTGAGGATGAGGTTCGAGCCGCGTCCTACCGATCCGTACCAGATGTCGAGCAACTGCTCGACCGTTTTCACCTTCGAGTCCTCCGAGGCCCTCCAGAACCAGCCGGGCCGGATCGAGACATCGCATTCGGCCGGCACCCAGTCAGGACCGTTCTCCAGACCGGAGTTGAGGATCGCCTGATCGGCGTGTCCCGGTGAGAACTTGCTCTTGTCGATCATGTCCCAGTTCGTCTCGCCCGCATAACCGGCCTCGTTGCCCGTCCAGCGAATGTCCGGCCCGGCATCGGAGAAGATGACGGCGTTGGGCTGACACTCGCGCACGACCTTGATGAAGGCAGGCCAGTCGTAGACCTGCTTCTTGCCGTTCGGTCCTTCACCATTCGCGCCATCGAACCAGACCTCGAACACGGGGCCGTAGTGGGTCAGCACCTCATGGAGCATCGATTCGAAGACCTGGTTGTATTTGGGCGTGCCGTAGTCGGGATGGTTGCGGTCCCACGGCGAGAGATAGACGCCGAACTTGAGGCCCTCCTGCCGGCAAGCCTGGCTC
>DATJYD010000018.1:0-5842 GCA_035499755.1 Fimbriimonadaceae bacterium | reverse complement strand
ATCATCTTTACGGGCACCGGCAACGACTTCCGGAACTACCCGGTCACCTACTCGATGAACGTGTTTCTCTCCCCCGGCAACAGCTACGCGCCCGATCCCGACGCCTGCTACACGCCGGTCAACAAGGAGCATTCGGTCTCTTGGAACGGCCATGGCTTTGGCAGCTACTCGAACGAGAGCAACCTGAGCTACGACGACAGCAGCCAGAAGGTCGGCGGCATCACGGTCACGGCGGTCGCGAACCCGGCGGGGACCGACCTCTTGTTCGAAGGCTATCTCGAGAGCCCGACCGGCGGCTACACGGGCATTTCTCCGGAGAACGGCGACTACCTCCAGGACATGGGCTTCTGGACGACGCAGCAGAACGCGGTCAATAGCTGGGGTTATGACCTCGAGCCGGCCGACATGACTCGGCACTCGAACACCAACAACTACCTGTTCTGCGACTCCCACACGAAGGCCCGGCATCCGGACCAGGATGGCTACGATATTACGCTCCATCCGAGCGACAATATCTGGCTGACGAAAGACGGCCGAAACGGCGGAGCGATTCCTCCTCCAAACTCGGGCGGCTGCTGATGTCGAAGGTGTCGATCACGCTATGCATCCTCCTCGCGTTTGCGGGGGGGATCTTCTCGGTCGCCGGGTGCGGCGACTCGACCAAGTCGTCGGAGAAGTATACGGTTCCCAGTCAGAACGACACGCCTCCGGCGACCAACGACGCCCAATCGCGACGCCACGGCGAGCGATCGAACGGCGCCCAGTAGTCGATGAGGGGGTGACGGGGCGGGCGGTCACCTCCATCACCTCCATCACCTCCGTCACCTCCATCACCTCCATCACAGAATTGGGCCTATAATCTCCCAACAAGTGAAGCTTGCGATCTGTATCGTCCACAACCGCGACAAAGGCAAGGTCGCGGATGAGCTCATCAAGGCGGGATTCAAGAGCACGATCATCGGCTCGACCGGTGGTTTCCTGCGTGAGGGCAACACGACGTTTCTCGTCGGGGTCGAGGACGAGGAACTCGGCTCCCTCAAAGCGGTCGTCGAGCAGAACTGCCAGTCGCGCGAGCAGGTCGTCAACATGATGCCGTACGAAACCGCGCAGCCGGGCGCCTTCGTGGCGGCGCCGGTCAAGGTGCCGGTAGGCGGAGCGGTACTCTTCGTTCTCGACGTTGAGCAATTCCACCGTTTCTGAACTGGACGCGCTTCCCGGTCTCGAGTCGGCCAAGAGGGCGGTCGTCGGGCTTGCCGCGGGCTCGGCGGTTCAGGCCGTTCTGTTCTATGGCATTCCGGGTTCGGGGAAAGAGCGGATCGCGGAGATCCTCACCAAGGCCTGGCTGTGCCGCCAGCCGACGCCGCAAGGCGCGTGCGGGGAATGTCAGGCCTGTCGCGCCTTCGAGCGCGGCAAGAGCGCGGACTACTTGCCGATCGAGCCGGTCGGCACGAGCCGCAACATCCGGATTGGGGCGATGGTGGAGACGGACCCGCCCGATGACGCCTACCCCATCAAGGCACAGCTATTCGTCCGCACCCCCCCGCTAGCCGCGCGCAGCAAGGTCGTTGCCATTCTCGAGGCCGACCGGCTTCTTCCGAGGGCGGCCAACTCTCTGTTGAAGATCTTGGAAGAGCCCCCGCCTTACGCCCGGTTCCTCCTCGTGACGGAGTCGGTGGGGGCGATCCTGCCGACGATCCTCTCTCGCTGTCTCGCGGTCGCGTGCGAGGTTCCGAGAGACGTGGCCGGGTGCGAGCCGTGGGCGCTGGCGTTGGCGAGCGGGGCGCCCGGCCGGGCCCAAGATATCCAGGAGTCCGCGGCTCTCTATCGGCCCATCTATGATTTTGCGCAGGAGCTTCCGCAGCGAAGTCCGGCCGCGGTGCTCGTGGCATCGGAGGAGTTCGACCGGCTCGCCGACGCTCTCGAATCGGGCCGGCGCCTGGGGGCTCGAGCCGCGAACGCCGAGGCGCTGCAGGTGCTCGCCACCGCCTACGCCCTTGCCCCCGGCGCCCGAGCGGGGGCCTTGAAGGCCATGATCGAGGCGCACCGGAGGATCCTCGGCAATGCGAACGCGATGGGGGTGTTCGACGCCCTGTTTTCGAAGGCGCTCGCGTAGGGGGCCGTTCCGTCGTGTTGCGTCCAAATGTGTTGGGCAAACCCCAACCGCCGCCTTTCCCCGAACCCAAGAACGCCGGTCTCCAACGGCCCTATCTCCGTGACAGGTTCACAAGGCGAGGCGTGATGCGGGCTCCAAGTGCGAATCCGCCTGCCGCAGTTTGGTGCACAATGCAGGAACGGTGTTTCTCCGGTCGTCAGGAACTCAGAGGGGCTCGGCCTGCGTAAAACTCAGCGATTCAACTGAGGATCCAAAGATGATCTTGTCGGTCGCGAGAGAGAACAAAACCCGAACGGTGGCCGATACCCGCCTATTCGAAGAACTGATCCGCAAATCCTACAAGCAGGCCTTCGGTCTGGCTTACCGGCTCACGGGGAACATGGCCGAGGCGGAGGATTTGGTCCAGGAGTCGCTGATCCGGGCATTCCGCTTCTTCAACCGGTACGATCCGTCGCTGCCCTTCACGAGCTGGCTCTACCGGATCATGACCAACGCTCACATCGACTCGGTGCGCCGCCGAGGGCGATTGCGAGTGACGAGCCTCGAGCAACCGGGCGCGGATGGATCGACCACGTGGGACTTCCCCGACGTCGACTCCGCCCCCGACAAGCTCATGATGGAGCGCAGCCTGAACGAGCCGGTGCAGAAGGCGCTTGGGGCGATGAACGCGGAATTCCGAACGGCGGTTCTGTTAGCCGACGTAGAGGGAATGGCCTATGAGGAAATCGCCGACATTATGAAGACGAGCGTCGGCACCGTCCGCTCTCGCATCCACCGAGGAAGAAAGCAGCTTCGACGGCATCTCATCAAATTGAATCCAACTATCTACCGGAGTTACTGCGATGAACTGTAAGAACGTCCAGTCTCTGTTGTCCGCCTATATCGACGAGGAACTCCCCGGCCGAGCCATGCTGGATATTCGCCGGCATCTCGCCGAGTGCGGCGAGTGCGCCGAGGATCTCCGATGCGTCGAGGGCGTGAAGCGCATGCTGAGCGCGACCGCCGTGCCGGAGCCTTCGGTCGGTTTCGAGGATCGGCTCGTCTCGCGCGTCCTCTCGGAGGCGCCGCCCCCTGCCCAGCGGCGGGCATCGTTCGTCACCTTGAGCGTGGTGGCGGCGATGAGCATGATCGCCACTCTCGTCGTTCTTGGGTTCCTGCATCGAGGAGAGCCGTCCGGATCGAGCGGCAGCCACGGGATCCCTTACGACGTCGTGCGTCAAGATCAGGCGTTTGACGCGCGCTGGGACGGCTCGGCGGGCGGAGCGCTGTACATTTCGGCTGCCCACGAGTAGTGAACGCGATGAAACGGCTTCTTCTGTGTGCCCTATCCGCGGTGGCGGCGAGTTCTTGGGCTCAGTTCCGAGTCCCGGTCGCGGTCGCCGGCCATAGAGATCCGGCCAAGCCCCGGCAGACAATAGACGAGTTCAAGACGGCGAGCGATTTGATCCGGGCCACGATGCGAAAGGAACCGATCGTTAACGTTCGGGTGATCGTGGTCCAGCGCCTGTATTACGACTCGAGCGTCTTCCAACAGGTCAAAGTGGAGATGAGCAAGGACGGGAAGGTCCGTCAAACCGTGCTTGCTCCGCTGAGCCAGCAAGGGACGGAACTCGTCGACGACGGCCAGACGCTCCGGATTTATACTCCGGACGATAAGCGGCTGATCGAGCAGCCCTCCGACCAACAGGGGGACGGCGAGATCTCCTTCCGGATGAACCTCGTCGACCAGAACTACACGCTTCGGATCAGCCGCAAAGTCAAGATTGCCGGCCGGGACGCGCTCGTCGTCGAGGCGGTGCCCCGGCATGAGTCACTCGAAACCCGGTGCTATTCCATCGACGACAAGACCGGCCTTCTTCTTCGGCTCGAGACGTGCAAAGAGGGTCGATCGCCGATGCTGCATCTCGATACGAAGGCAGTGGAATTCCCGGCGACCTTCTCGGAGGACACATTCAAGCTCGATCCCGCGTTTTCTCGGACGGAGAGCTTCCATGACCGGTGCGTTTCCCCTAAGTCGGCGGGAGAACTGACGGTCGAGCTTGGATTCCAGCCCGCCGTTCCCGCCAAGCTGCCGTACGGATTCGAGGCGCAGGAGTTGCAGGCGTCCACGGATTCGCCGGCGCGCGCCCTGATCGTGCGTGTGACGGACGGCTTGGAGAAGGCGACGGTCCTGGAGTGGCGCAAGGAGGGCAGGAGCGCATCCGATCCGCCCGCCGGCACGCTCGTCCAGAATTCGGGTGGGTTGACGCTTCTGATCTCCGGCGATCTGCCCGACGACGTGAAGCGTAGGCTCTTGCAGGTATTCGCCGCCGTCGCTCAAGGCGAACGCCTCGAACTGATTCCTTACCGCGGTGGGTCCTGGGGCCAGGAACTCGTTTGCAGTGTCAACGTGTTCCCAGTTGATAGAGAAGCCGGGGGGAATGGGCCGGCGACGGCAATCCCCGTAATCGTCCGGATCTGATGAACAAGGCACGGGATGTGCCGTCAATCCGGTAACAGGCGTCTCAGTCTTACGCGTTAGTAAAGAAAGGATCATGAGCACGAAACCAACCCTATTCAGTGGGCCCGCAATATGGACACTGATCGCCGGCCTGGCGATCGGCGCGGGGTCCATGTATTCCGTTGTCTCCGGCCATGGCGGCTCAATCGCCCTTGCGCAGCCCGACATGTCCAACGCCCGAACCGCTTCCTTCACGAAGTCGGAGAGCGTGGCGGCACTCAAGGAACTCGACGCAGGCTTTGCCAATCTGGCCGCTTACGCCTCACCCGCGGTCGTACTGATCAAATCCGAGAACAACCCGCAGCCATCGACCGGAATGGCCGCTGAATCGGGTGAAGGCTCGGGCGTGATCTATCGGCCGGACGGCTATATCGTCACCAACGACCACGTGGTCGGCGGCTTCGACAAGGTCACGGTCGTCCTCAAGGATGGCCGCCAGTTCCCCGGCAAGGTGATTCGAGCCCAGCTCAACGACATCGCGGTCGTGAAGATCGACGCCCAGAATCTTCCGACCCTGCCGTTCGCGGACAGCAGCAAAGTTCGCCCGGGCGAGTTCGCGATGGCGATCGGAGCTCCGTTCGGATTCGACAATTCCGTTACGATCGGCCACGTCAGCGCTTTGAATCGCCAGAACGAGATTCCCGACCCGATGACGGGCAAGTTGCGATTCTATCCCGAGCTGATTCAGACCGACGCCTCCATCAACATGGGCAACTCGGGCGGACCTCTGATCAACGTCGATGGACAGGTGATCGGGATCAACAGCTCGATTGTGAGCCCCACCGGCGGCGGCATCGGCCTCGGCTTCGCCATCACGAGCAATCAGGCTCGGCTCCTCGCCGATACCCTGATCGCCAAGGGCAAGATCACGCGGGCCTACATGGGCTTGCTTCCGGTCGACCTCAAGGAGTATCAGAAGGAGCAGGATCACGTCACCGGTGGCGCTCTCGTCGACACCGTCGAGAACAACACGCCGGCGGGCATGGCGGGGATCGAGAAGGGCGACATCGTCGTTCGGATCGGCGACATTCCCGTAACCGATCAGATCGACCTGCGCGACGCGATGCTGAAGTATGCGCCGGGAACGTCGGTGGACGTCGAGGTCATCCGCAACGGCCAGCACAAGGTCTTCAAGGTCAAGCTCACCGATCCGCCCGCGCAGCCGGTAGCCCAGCAGCAGACTCCTCAGATCAACGGCAATCCGTTCGACTTCAACTTCGGACCGATGG
>DATJYD010000017.1:0-8217 GCA_035499755.1 Fimbriimonadaceae bacterium | reverse complement strand
GGTAGAGCTTCTTTTGCGGGTCCGTTTGCTCGATTCGGTAGCTGGCGAGCACGGCTTCGGGAAGGCTTCGCTCGCTCGCGATAGCAAGCGGATCGTCTTTGCTCCAGCGGTACTTGATGTTCGGCCGGATCAGCCAGATCTCATCGTCGTGCTTCTCGAGGCGATAAGCCTCGACGGAAGTATCACCGACCGGATCGCCGGCCTGGTAGGGGAGTTCGGAAAAGCCGGTGGCGAGATTCGTCTCGCAGAGCATGATCTTGCCGAGTTGATCGTCCGAGATTTCGGCGAGCACGTTGTTCTTGCGGATGTAGAGCGGGAAAGGCCCGCCCACGCGCTTCAGGTCCTTGACGGCGGCCACGTAGAGCTCCGCCTTGGAGTCCGTTTTCTGGCCATCCTTCTGCGGAGTCTGGGCTTGGACCGTCCCCGACGGGCCGGCCGCCTGACCTCGTGCGGGAGGTACCAGGAAGCTTGTGAGGGCCACCGTCGTGGCAAGGGCGCAAAGCGAAGTGTGATTCAACGATCGGTTCTCCTGGTTGTGACGGCCCGTGAGGCCAATACCATCCTCTACGGACGGAAATCCGCAGTTTGCTTCAACAATCCTCGGACGTTACCAGGTCGAACACGAGTGCGGAGCGGTGCGGCTTGGGGCCCCCCAGGGCAAGAGGGCGCCGCGTCACGGGTCCGGCTAATCCGCATAGCCTCCGATCGTTTGGCGGTCGTTCAGAATTCCCTCCCAAAGGTCGCCGCACTCGGCGAGGAGGTCGGGAGCGTTCTCGATGCGGAAGTCGCTCGGATAGAGCCCGTTCTCCAGTTCCTTCCATGTCACCGGGAATGAAACCGGCGCGCCCGCGACCGGTCGCGGCGAGTAGATGCTCACAAGCGTCTTGCCCCGAACGTTCTGGTTGTGGTCGAAGAAGACCTTTGCCGGGCGCTTGGCGACTTGCCACTCCATCGTGAAGATGTCCGGCTTCTGCTCCAAGAGGTGGCGGCCGATCGTCTCGCAGAGCAGCCGAACCGTGGGGTACTCGTAGACGCGCTTGATCGGGACGTAGACGTGAAGACCGGTCTTGCCGCTCGTTTTCGGATACCCCTTCAAGCCGATGGAGTCTAGGAGCTCCTTGAGAGCCAAGCCCGCTTTGACCGTCATCTCCCAGGCATCCTGGTTCGGCAGGTTCGGCCCTCCATGGGCCTTGCTGGCCGACCCGATATTCGGATCGAGGTCGATGACCATGAAATCCGGGTAGTTGAGAATCGACGCGTCCAGGGCTTCATCGCTCTCGAAGAATTGGGATGGCAGGTTCGTGTCGGGTTTGGGATCGATCCGGGAATACCAGGGATGGATCTCCAGGCTGCCGAGTTGGCCGAGCCAGAGGAGCGTTCGCAGATTGTTGCACATCAGGTATTCGGGCGATTCGTTGTTGTGATTCGACCAGATATCGACTCGCTCGACGAAGTCCGGTCGGTGCTCCCAGTGCTTCTGGAAGAAGCTGTGCCCCTCACTCCCCTCGGGGAAGCGCACGAAGGCGATCGGCCGGTCCTTCAAATGGCGAATCATGAATTCGCTCACCTTGGCCAGGTAGATCAGGAAGTCGCGTTTCGTTACCGTCTTGAACTCGCCGACCGCCGGCCAGTAGACCTTCGATAGGTTCGAGAGCTTGATCCGCTCGCCTTCGACTTCGAGCTGGAAGTCATTGCCTCCATCTCTGAGTTGAGCGACGACCTTATCGACCTCGGGCCGGGCAGTAGGCCCTTTCAACATGGAATCGGGGTCCTCCGATCTCTGATTTGAAATTTGAGATCTCGACTTCCCCTCTCCGGTTTCATAGCGGCCCGATGCGGCTTCCGGCTCAAGCGACGATAACGGTTCGGCGAGAGACGCGAAGGGGTCGTCGCTTTCGCCGGACTCCAATCCCGGGCCGAGGTCCCACTCCGGACGCATGCGCAGGAAAACGGGAAAGCGCAGGTAGCCCTCCCGCGTCCGCTGAGCATAGCGGACCTCGGCGACTAGCTTCGGTTCGACCCAGTGGGCGGCGGACTCATTCTCGACCTGCTGAGAGAACGGCTTCTTCGTCTTCGGAAGCGCCTTCACTTCGGCGGAGACCTCGTCGAGCAGATCATCGGAGAATCCGCCTCCCACGTTGCCGGCGTAGTGAAGGCGGCCCTCCACATCTCGCTCCGCCAAGATGAGAGATTTGAAAGTCGACGAGCGGACGCCGTTGCCGGTCGTCCAGCCGACGACGAGGAACTCGTCGCTCTGCTGATGCTTGACCTTGATCCAGTCGGGTGACCGTATGCCTTCCCGGTACCGGCTGGTCAGCTTCTTGGCGACGACTCCCTCGAAGCCGAGTTGGGTCGCATGTTCGAAAAGAATCTCGCCCTCTTCGGGGAAGGCGTCGAGCACCCGCATGTGGGCGGTTCGCAATCCAAGCTGCTCCATCAGCGCCCGCCGGTCCCGAAGCGTCGCGCCGCGCAAGTCCCAACCGTCGACGAACAGGAGATCGAACACGCAATATTCGACCGGAAGCTTGATCTCCATTTCCGCGATCTGCCTTGGGTCCTGGAGTTGGAACCGCTGAATCAGGCATTGAAACGACGGCTTGCCTTCGTCGTCGTAGCAGACGACCTCGCCGTCCAGCACCAACCGGTCGTACGGCAGTTGGGACAACTCGGAAACAAGTCGCGGAAACCGCGCGGTGACATCGTTGCCGTTTCGCGAATAGAGCCAAACTGTCCCTTTCGAAAGATGGGCGGTGAGGCGGATGCCGTCGATCTTGAGCTCGAAGATCCATCCGGGCTTGTTGAATGGGGTCTTCGCCTCGGTCGCCCGCATCGGCGACTTGACGACGGGGACGGATTTGCGGTGAACGGCGCCATCTAGATCCTCGGGGCGAAGCATCTGGCCGGACCGGCCTTCTCGAACATCCTCGATGGTGCGTCCCGTCCGCACCGAGCGGTCGAGGGTTGTGACGTCGAAGTCGTCGCGCTCGGTTCCGTCGCGGTGCTTGATGAGGAGCCACTCTTCGGTCTTTCGGTTCCCGGACCTCGCCGTCTTGACGAGCGTCCAGGAGCCGGAAAGCTTGTGGCCGCGGAAGGTGACGGAGAGCTTGCCCTTGGCCAGGTCCTCGCGCATCCGGCGCTCTGCCTCCTCGCGATCGTCGAAGGAGAGTACGCCCTTGTCGTCGGGCGAGTAAACGCCCTCATCCCAGACGATGACTTCGCCGCCGCCGTATTCGCCCTTCGGGATGATCCCTTCGAAGGTCGCATAGTCGAGCGGGTGGTCTTCGACGTGAACGGCAAGGTGCTTGTCCTCCGGATTGTAGCTCGGCCCCTTCGGCACCGCCCAACTGAGGAGGGCGCCGTCGAGCTCGAGCCGCAGGTCGTAATGGAGATTCCGCGCGGCATGCTTCTGAACGCAGAATCGCAGGGCGCCGGTGGTCTCGACGCCTGCTCCCGCCGCCGGCTCCGGCGTCTTGCTGAAGTCCCGCTTCTCCGAATACTTGCTTAGCAACGGCTTGACTCCTGTCGAACACTGTATTCTGACCGCGTCGACAGGCGAAAGCTCCTTCTCGATGCCATCAACACTGCCTCGCCACGAGGCAGACGGCGCTCGTGGGGCCGGGAATCTGCCTAGGCGCTTACAACATGAAGTGGACCTGGAGAATCCTCGCGAAGGGGCTTTTGGCAACCCCAATCCAAGGGGACGGCCTCCTCTAGAGCCTGCAATTAGTGGCGAGAGCTTCGCAGGGCAAGCCCTGCCGCTACGGGATCGCCTTCTTCGCCAACAGAGCGGGCTCTAGCCGGTTTTCTTCTTCTTCGCCTCTTCCAGGCTCTTCTTCAGCGCCTCCATCAGGTCCACGACCTTCGCGGGAGCCGCTTCCGGCGCGTGCTGCACTTCCTTGCCCGCAACCTTGTCCTCGATCCGCCGCATCAGCGCCTCGCGGTATTCGTCCTTGTACTGGCTGGGGTCGAAGCTCTCTTCGAGCATCTCGATGAGGCTGGAGGCCATCTTCATCTCCTTCTCCTCGATCTTCACGTCGCCGAGCCCTTGATCGACCGGCTTTCGGATCTCGTCGGGAAAGAAGAGGGTTTCCAGCATGACTCCGCCGTCGTTCCCCTCTCGGATAACGCAGAGACTCTCCTTGTTGCGGAGCGCGATCTTGCCCAATGCGAGCACGCCCTTCTCCCGGGCCGCCTTCATGAGGAGGGCGAACGGCTTTCGCCCGGCCTCCTCGGCTTCGAGGTAGTAGGTCGTGTCATAGTAGATCGGATCGATCTCCTCCGCTTTCACGAACGCGGTCACTTCGAGGGTGTGCTTCGTCGGAACCGGGACATCCTCGAAATCCTCCTCGGTCATCAGCACGTAGCTGCCCTTGCTGTATTCGTAACCGCGGACGATCTCGTCGTTCGGCACCACGACCTCGTCGTGCGGGCACCACTTCTGGTACTTCACCCGCGAGCCGCAGGTCTTATGTAGCTGGTGGAAGGAGATGTCCTTCTCCTGCACCGCCGTCGTCAGCCCGACTGGGATGCTGACCATCCCGAATGTGATCACTCCGTTCCAAATCGATCTCGGCAATTCCTGCTCCTCGTCTCCCTATAGCCATGGGACCTTGCCTCACTCCGTGCAAGTTCCTAATCTTAGTCGATCCACTGATCGCGAGACGTATGTCTACTATACCTGCTTTGGGATGGATCGCCGCCTCGCTCCCATGCTGTTTGACGTATGGGTGGCACGAGATCCGTTTCCACCGATCAGTCAAGCACGGTCCGGGAAACACCGTAGATCTAGGGAACCGCAGAGCTGAGATCAAAGCCTGTTTGTTAATGAAAGGCGGCGTACCCCTTGCGTGAGGAGCGCGTTTCGCCCTATGCTTTTCAGGGAATGGACTACCTCGTCACCGCCGCAGATGGAAAGGAGTACGGACCTGTCACGATCGACCAACTCCGCGATTGGGTTGGGCAGGATCGCATCCGCCCCGATACGACTTTAAAGAACTTCCACACCGGCCAGATGATGCTTGCGTCCGCGGTCCCTGGCCTCTTTGGACCATCCGCGCCTCCACCTGTAACGGATTGGTCCCAGCCTCCGCAGGTCTACCCGCGCAACTACCAGCAAGTAGCTCGGCCTGTCGATAGCGGAGTTGGGGTGTTCATCGGCGTCCTGATCAGGTCCGGGCTCGGAATCCTCTTGTTTTTCGCGCTCCACGGGATCGGCCTGATCGTCACCGGCTACGGCCTCTTCTACGCGATTCGCTCGATGAGCCGGGGACACAAGTTCGGAATCGCCTCGGTAGTGGTCGCGAGCCTCGCTTTCATCGCGGTGCTGATCGGCTGGATTATCAGGCTGCAAAGCGGGGAGGGACTCTAGCAGCCATCCGTCTCCGGCGAGCCCCGGTGGCCCAAGGTCGCGCGAGCCGATCTCGGTCTCAGCGCCCGGACTTCGGGGAATCGGCGGGACGCAGAAACGACCCTTGGGTTAGCCGGCCTTCCATGCTGCCAAACCGGGCGGCAGCTTGTACTTGGCCTCCCATTTGTGGCCGAGATCTTCCAGGCCTGTAGCGCCGACGGCTATCTCCCTGATCGTCCAGATATGGCCCTTCTTCAGAAGGGCGATCATCGAGCCCGCGGAAGGGTCGGCGGGATTCGTGCACGGTAGGGACGAATAGACGAAGGCCCAGTCGCCTGCCCGCTTTATCGTCTCCGCCGGCACACGGCACGGATGGGGTGAATGGACTTTCGCGTAGGGAGTTATCGCGAGCAGGATCGCTTTTCCGTCGGCCGACCCATGTTTGATGGGCACGATTCTCGGCCCAAAAGCCAAACACAACCAACACCCCAAAGCAAGCGGCAACCGTCTCATTCGCGACCTTCATTCTTATACGCCGGGACCTTTTCAGAACTCCCGACTTAAGCGTTGTGCAAAATTAGTCATTGGTGCGTCCAACGAAGTAGGTCGAGTTTTCGCCCCAGAGGAAAGACTTGGAGCAGGGTCCCTTTTTTGTTTTGCTAGTCGAAGACGACATCAACGACGAAGCTCTCGTTCACCGTGCTCTTCGCGCGCTGGAGCCGAATTGCATCGTCCTCGTCGCCCGCGACGGCTCGGAGGCGATCGACTACCTCTTCCGCACGGGCCCATTCGAAGGACTCAAGACGCAGCCGCGTCCGGACCTCGTCATTCTGGACCTGAAGCTTCCTAAGGTGGGCGGCTTCGAGGTTCTGAGGCGGATTCGCGAGAACAACACGACTTCCCTGCTGCCGGTCGTGGTCTTCACTTCGAGCTCCGAACAAGCCGATGTGGACTCGTGCTATCGCCTGGGCGTGAATTCGTTTATCCAGAAGCCGCTCGACTATGAGGAGTTCATCGAGGCGGTAAATCTAATCGGCCGCTATTGGCTCGGATTCAGCCACCGGGCAACGCACGCCCACGACGCGGAACCGAGCGATTCTCCAGGCCCAGTCGAGTAGTATCCGCACCCGGATCTAGCCGGCTGAGTTTGGATCGAAGCCGGGCGGCGGCTTTTGGTTCGTGTCGCCGGTGTCGGGCGTAGTCTGCTCCCCCGGGTCCTTGGCGCCGAGCGCGGTCAACGCGCCCTTCAGGTCGTCCATGATCTGCAGAAGTAGTTCGTCGAGCTTCTTGGCAATCGGCCGGATATCTGAGTCGCCATTGTCGGCCTGATCGGCGGCGGCATCCTCCTGGTCGCGGATGTCGTGGAGAATATCGCCGATCTGGTTGATGAGATCGGCTCGCTTTGTCTCGAACTTCGCCTTGTTCGCGGCCACGTCTTCCGGCTTGGGAGCCTCGGCGCCGGTCAGCGACGCCAGCGCTTGGCCCGAGTCGTCGATCGTGTTCACAATGTCCGGCATCGCTTGCGCGAGCGCTCCCTTGGCATTCTTTTGCATCTCCTTGGCCAGATCGAGAGCGTCGCCAAGCTTCTTGACGGCCGCGTCTGCCTGAAACAGGCCGGAGTGAATCTGCTCGTAGAGGGGATCCGGCGCGGTCGGCGGGATCTCGGCGGTCGTGTCTGCGTTCTGTCCGGATCCGGATTGCGTCTGAGGTGGCGGCGTTGGGTTGCTCGAGCAACCGGCCAGGAGCGCGACGAAGCACAACAGCCACGCAATCCTCATGAAACCAGGATACCGTTCCGAAGCTCCCCGCCGGGCCAAGACGGGCTCTTCTGAGAAAGGGCGCCCCTCCACCGCTCCGCCACTCCAGCAATCTACCGGCCCATGTCGTAAGATTCAGAGATGTTTGCCGCCCCTGCGTTGTTTGCCGCCATCCACACTCAAGTCGATCCGAACCGCTTGCCTATCGGCGCCAAAGGCGAGGCGATGGTGCCGGTCGGACAGCTCTACGATCTCGGCCGCCAGCATCGCGCCACAGTTCAGGACATCGTCGAGGCGGCGCGTGGCAAGCGCTTCGTCTTCCTCGGCGAGAACCATGCGACGATGGATCACCAACAGATGGAAGCCGAGGTCATCGCCGCTCTGGTGGGCGCCGGACGCCACGTGGCCGTCGGGATGGAGATGTACCAGCGGCCGATGCAGCCCTGGCTCGATCAGTGGTCGGCGGGCACGATCTCCGAGTCAGATTTCTTGGTCAAGAGCGATTGGAAAGGTCAATGGGGCTATGACTTCGCGTTCTACCGGCCGGTGTTTCAGGTGATCCGCGACAACGGCCTGCCCTTGGTCGGCCTGAATATCCCCCGGGCATGGGTCCACGACGTCGCGACGCAAGGCTTCGCGGGGCTGCCCGACGAGGCCAAGGCCCAGTTGCCGGCGGACATGGATCTCGGCAACAAGGACCACCGCTCGATCTTCGAGGCCCTGATGGGCGGCCATCCCGGCGGGGGTCCCAGCATGGACAACATGTACGCAGCCCAGGTTCTGTGGGACGAGTCGATGTCCGACACCGCGATCAAGTACCTCGCCGCGACGCCGAAGGACCCGAAGGCGGTGTTCGTGGTCGTCGCCGGCGCCGGGCACCTCGAATACAAGCAGGGCATCAACTGGCGGATCGCCAAACGCAAAGCCGGCGACGGGGTCACCGTGATCATGATGCAGTCGGACGATCCGGCCCCCGTTTCGCGTGGGATCGGCGACTTCGTCTACGTGACGCGGACGCCGAAGAAGGATTGAGCATTGGGGATTCCCGCAAGCGAGGACGCAGAATCCGGCCTCCGGATTCCAAATCTCAATCTAAACAAACCTCTGACTAGG
>DATJYD010000016.1:0-3144 GCA_035499755.1 Fimbriimonadaceae bacterium | reverse complement strand
TAGGGAGCGGGCGGGCGGACCACAAGGGCAAGAAAGTCGAAAGATGTGCTTCGCAGCCTTGCGTGGCGACGCTGGAGATACGATCAGTCACTCGTTCCTGGGTTTGGGGAAAGACGGCTTACCACCCCCTGTGTTGATCCGAGGTCCTTCACTTCGCACCTCGCACGGCTCGGTTCTCCGTTCAGGATGACGGCCACCATTGTGAACTCGGCCGGTTATCCGGGCTAGCATGTCCAGCGTCTGCACTAGAGGCTGTCATTCGAGATTTGAGATTTGAGATTTGAAAGGAGAGGACGTAGGGAGCGGGCGGGCGGACCACAAGGGCAAGAAAGTCGAAAGATGTGCTTCGCAGCCTTGCGTGGCGACGCTGGAGATACGATCAGTCACTCGTTCCTGGGTTTGGCGAAAGACGACTTACCACCCCTGTGTTGATCCGAGGTCCTTCACTTCGCACCTCGCACGGCTCGGTTCTCCGTTCAGGATGACGGCCATCATTGTGAACGGGCCGGTTATCCGGGCTAGCATGTCCAGCGTCTGAACCAGAGGCTGTCATTTGAGTTTGAGATTTGAGATTTGAAAGGAAAGGACGTGGGAGCGGGCGGCGCGGACCACAAGGGGCAAGAAAGTCGAAAATGTGCTTCGCAGCCTTGCGTGCAAACGCTGGAGATGCGATCAGTCACTCGTTCCTGGGTTTGGGGAAAGACGGCTTACCACCCCCCTGTGTTGATCCGAGGTCCTTCACTTCGCACCTCGCACGGCTCGGTTCTCCGTTCAGGATGACGGCCATCATTTGAACGGGCCGGTTATCCAGGCTAGAAGGCCGGCTTCGGCATCGATGCCGTTCTCACCCAAGCCAGGGTCCGGTTGAAGAGATCGGGTTCGGAGACGTGGTACACGCGTCGCAGGGCGCCGTCGGTTCGCGTCCGTGAAAGAGCCTCCAACTCCAAGTTCAGCAGGAGCGATTCGTCGCCTACGCCGCGGAGCAATGCGGACAAGCGGCCGGCGCCTCCATCGAGGTAGAGAAACAGGCCCAGAAAGGAAGCCTGGTCGTAGGCGTAGCCGATCGTTTCGAGGCTGGCGGGGTCGCGAAGATCGGTCGTCAGCATGCTGACCAGCGCCGTCGGGCCGAGCCAGGTTTCTTGATTCGCCTTGAAGTGCTCCCAGGAATGCGCGGAGACTCGACCTTCGACCAGGGTCGACATCGCCTCCGCCAGCCAGCGCGGATCGTGGCCGCCGCAGAGGTTGTGAGTGATCACGTGCATGAACTCGTGCCGCACGGCTCTGCGCAAGCGCGGTAGGTTCTCAAGGAGATCCGAGGGCAGGCAGACCTTGTCGTAAGGGAACTTGTCGATGTAGTAGCCCCAACGCCCCGGCATCCACTCCGCGCTGTAGTCCCTGGGCAAGAAGGTCACGAGAGTCGCTTCGTGGTTGTCCCATCCGAAGAGGTTTGAGAGCTCTTCGCATTCGGAAGCCACCGCGTCGAGCGCCGCCTGGAAGCTCGAGCCCGTCTCGGAGGGTATGGCTTCGACCGTGAGCCACTTCCGAACATTCCAGGTACGCCCCTCTTTTCGGACCTCGGCTTCCGCGGCGATTGAATTGCTGTCGAAGCCACCCATCTCCTCAGCCTGCTCGAGGGCCTCGACCACACGGTCCTGAAGATAGATCTCGTTTACCGCCTTCCAAATCGGCGTGTCGGTGATCTGGATGCCTCGTGGGCTGATCGGCATCATTGATGGACTTTGAACCGGTTGGTCAGGGAGATAACATCCTGCCGGATCGCGGCAAGCTCCGGCTCGCTGGCACGAGCCTCGACCGCTCGGTTGATCAGCGCCGCAATCTGCTTCATTTCGGTTTCCTTCATCCCTCGCGTGGTGACGGCCGGCGTGCCGAGTCGAACGCCGGAGGTGATGAGGGGCGACTTGTCGTCGAAAGGCACGGCGTTCTTGTTGGTCGTGATGCCCGCTTTGTCGAGCGCGAGCTGAGCGTCCTTGCCGGTCACGTCCTTGTTGCGCAGATCGATCAGCATCAGGTGGTTGTCGGTGCCACCGGAGACGATCTCGAATCCGAGACCGGTGAGGGCTTCGGCGAGAGCCGCCGCGTTCTTCTGAACCTGCTCGGCGTAGTCCCGGAAGCCCGGCTGGAGATTCTCGCCGAAGCCGACCGCCTTCGCGGCGATCACGTGAACGAGCGGCCCGCCCTGAACGCCGGGAATGACCATGCTGTCGAGCAACTCCGACATCATCTTGGTTCGGCCGCTCTTGGGCGCCACGACGCCAAACGGATTCTCGAAATCCTGGCCCATGAGGATGAGCCCGCCGCGAGGTCCGCGCAGCGTCTTGTGAGTGGTCGAGGTGACGACGTGGGCGTGGGGCAGGGGGCTGGGCAGCAGTCCCTTGGCGATGAGGCCGGCGGGATGGGCGATGTCGGCGAACAGGAACGCGCCGACCGAGTCGGCGATCTCCCGGAACGCCTTGTAATCGATCGCTCGCGAATAGGCGCTTGCTCCGACCGTGATCATCTTCGGCCGCTCGCGCTTGGCGATGTCCGCGACTTCGTCGTAGTCGATCTGGCCGGTCTCCTTGCGGACTCCGTAGGCGACGAAATTGTAAAGCTGGCCGGAGAAGTTGACGGGCGAGCCGTGCGTGAGGTGGCCGCCATGGGACAGGTTCATGCCCATGACCTTGTCGCCGGGCTTGACGAAGACGAAATAGACGGCCATGTTCGCCTGCGAACCGGAGTGGGGCTGGACGTTGGCGTAGGCGGCGCCGAAGAGCTCTTTGACGCGGGCTCGGGCTAGATTCTCGACCTCGTCGACGACCTCGCAGCCGCCGTAGTAGCGGTTGCCGGGATAGCCCTCCGCGTACTTGTCCGTGAACACGCTCATCATCGCCTGACGCACGGCGAAGGGGGCGATGTTCTCGCTGGCGATGAGCTCCAGATTGTGCTGCTGTCGGAGCTCCTCCTTCCCGATCAGGCCGGCAATCTCGGGATCGACCTGGGAAAGGGGCGCGCGGAGAGAATCTTGAACCACTGCGGTAGCCATAGCCCGATTATGGAGGGTTTCCCACCAAAACTTGGAGAACGGAGTCGGGGCCACCCGTAACCGTCAGCCCCCGCCTGGCATTGAAGTTCTAAGGAGCAAGA
>DATJYD010000015.1:0-2896 GCA_035499755.1 Fimbriimonadaceae bacterium | reverse complement strand
CACGGATCCAAACGCTCCAGCTTGGCGTGGCGCTCTTTCTCCGTTCGTAGAGGTGCCGGTCGAGCCGAGCCGTTATGCGATCGTGCAGGTCCGCCGGGATCTCGATCTCTTCGTCTCTCAGAGCGTCGAGTTTCTCCATCGCCCGCACAAAGGACTCGAACTCATGGCGCACCGCGTAGTCCGACTTGAGCTTCTGCTCGAAGGACACGCGGAATCCAGGCTCGAGGGTGCCCTCGTGGTAGGCCGAAAAGAACTCCCTTGCTTTCTCGTTCGTCATGGTTTCAGCACCCCCCATCCGGAGGGTTCTTATCGAGGCGTCCCGCCTCGTAACTCTCCACGCCGCGACCCTTCACTATCGGCACGGCTGAAAAGCCGCACTTAGTGACTGGGCTACGTTCGGAAAAGTTCCTGGTCTTTTATCAAGTAGTCTCGGAGGGTCAGCCGAGCCCGGTTGAGGCGGCTCTTGACCGTCCCGATCGGTAGGTCCAATGCGACCGCGATCTCCTCATAGGTGAGCATGTCGACGTGATACATCACGATCATCGCTCGCTGATACTCGGGCAAACGGTTCACGGCGCGCTCGACTCGTTCCTCCCTTTCCAGCCGCTCGCTCTCGTCATGGGGCGTCGGCCCCGGGTCCTCGATCTGGCGCTCGAGATCTCCCTCGCCTATCTGAGAAGCCACGTCGAGCGACGAGACGGGCTTGATCTTCTTCCGGAAATCCAGGAAGCAGTTCGTAAGAATCCGATAGAGCCACGTCGCGAAAGAGCTTTGGCCCTTGAAAGTCGCGATCGCGTTATAGACTCTGATGAAGGCCTCGGCGACCACGTCGGCCGCCTCCTCCGAGTTCCGGGTCAGCCTGAAGGCATACTGGTAGGCCCGGATCTCGTGGCGGGAGACAAGCATGTCGAACGCCGAGCGATCGCCGCCTTGGGCGCGGCGGATCAGCATCTCATCGTCGAAAGCGCGCTCGCTCATGGAAGGTCGGGAACTCGAGGGCCGCATAACATCGTCGTTTCGTAGAATTGCCACCCGCGCGAACAGAGCAAGCAAAGTATCTGGCCCGTCAGAATACTGATCATTCTAAAACCGACCAATCATATTGAAGGCGTGAGTAAGTATAGCGGACAAGAAACACCGGGTTCGGATTCGGCTTCGGCGAAGCGCCCTTCCCGGGCGAGAGCCTCCACCGGCTTTGGGCTCGCCTTGGTGCTCGTGCTTCTATTCGTATTGTTCTTCCACGTCAACTTCGCCACGGTCGTCGTATCGGGGCCGTCAATGCTCCCGACGCTCTCGAGCGGCAAGAAGGTTCTTGTCAGCAAGGCCTACTGGCTGGTCGGGCCGATCCAGGACGGCAACGTGATCGTGGTCAAGCAGTCGCCCGGCCCCGACGGCTACATCATCAAGCGCGTCTACAAACTTGCGGGAGAAACCGTCGACACGCTGAATGCGCCGGCTTCCTGGTCTCTGGATCGCGGACCCTTCACCGTTCCGGACGGCGACGTCTACGTCTTGGGGGATAATCGTTCCGTCTCCGAGGACAGCCGGCGTTTCGGACCGTTGCCGGTGAATGAGATACTAGGAAAGGTCGTCGCCTATTGAAGAAGTTTCCCGTCGGACCATATGGAAGGCAGAAGCTGCGGTTCTATCCTGCTCCGTTCCGGGCGCCGTTGCGCGCGTTCGCGGGTCTCGTCTTTCCCTGGCTCGACGATCGCGTCCTGATCTGCAATATCGAAGATCGGGGATGGTGCATTCCGAGCGGCCGCGTCGAACCCAGTGAGACTTCTCTGGAAGCGGTGATCCGCGAAGCTCTTGAAGAAGGCGGCGCTGAGCTGAATCTCGTGCAGTACATCGGCTGCTACCAGATCAGCGAGCGCCAAGAGATCCGCTGGGCCGACGTCTACGCCGCCCGCGTCGAAAAGCTCGGCGAGATCCGGATGAAGGAAGAATCCCTCGGCCGCAAGCTCGTTACGATGGAAGAGCTGCCCAGCATCTACCATCTCTGGACCCCGCTAACTAAAATGGTCTTCGAGCACTCCCGCGAAATCATGCTCCGCTCCGAATGCCACAACGCCGGCTAAGGGCTGTTGTCACGCTCCGGCGTGGGCCTTGGCGGGGCCAGCGCCGGGCGCCGAACTCCCAATCAGCGGATGCCCGTCGCTTCCAGCGTGTAGCCCGCGTGGCGGAGGTGGTGGCTTAGGCTGAAGATCTCCTCCAACTTCTCCTCCGAAAGCCGTTCGCATACGTCCGGGTCGGCGAGGATGCAGGCTTTGAAGTCCTTCCCTTCCCAAGCCTTGGCCGCGTTCCGCTGGGCGACCTTGTAAGCCGCCTCCCGCGACATACCGGCCTCGATCAGCGCGATCATCACATGCTCGCTGAACACGAGATCTCCCATTTGGTGCAGGTTCGCCATCATCCGCTCCGGAAAGACCTGCAAACCGCGGAGGATCTTCGAAAGCCGACCGATCATAAAGTCGGCGAGATGGCAGGAATCGGGGAAGACGATCCGTTCCAGCGACGAGTTGGTCAAGTCCCGCTCGTGCCATGTCGCCACGCTCTCCAGCATCGCGTGAGCGTTCCCCCTCAGCAGCCGCGCCAGCCCGCAGACCGTCTCGCTGTTCCAGGGATTGCGCTTATGCGGCATCGCGCTGGACCCCGTCTGGCCGGCCCCAAACTCCTCCTGCACTTCCAGAATCTCGGTTCGCTGGAGGTTGCGCAACTCGGTTGCGATCCGCTCCAGCCCCGCCCCCAGCAACGCCAGCGAGTTGAGGAAAAGGGCATGGCGATCGCGATTGACGATCTGGGTGCTCGCCGGATCGGGCTCCAACCCCAGTTTCTCGCAGACGATCGACTCCAGCATCGGCGAGCCCACAGCGTGGATCCCGACCGCGCCGCT
>DATJYD010000014.1:0-8027 GCA_035499755.1 Fimbriimonadaceae bacterium | reverse complement strand
GGCTTGTATCTTCCAGCCGGGGGCGGCGAACTGGTCGATCAGCAGATGCTGAGCATCGGCCAGGCGCCCGGCTCGGATTAGCGCATCGACCGATCCTTGCTGTCCGAGGGCGGCGAGGGCCCGAGGATCGCCGGTGTCCTTGGCCAGATCTCTGAGGGCCATCCGGCACATTCCGCGGTAGTCGTTCGGATCTTCGGGCATCGCGGCGCCTGCCGCGAAGTCGCGGATCGCGGCGGCCAAGTCCCCCGCCTGAGAATCGAACAGGCCGAGGTCCCAGGTTAGAACCGTGCGGTCGTGGTTCCCGGTGTCCTTCCGCCGCCGCGCATCCAGGAGCACCTGGCGAACCTCGGAAGCCCGGCCGAGACTTCGGGCGACCCTCGCGACGTATTGGACGTCGACGGCGGCGGGAGACTGGCGAAATGCCTTCATCATGCCGTCGAAGAGCTCGGTCAGGGCTGTGGGGTCGATCGGCAGAGCGTCTTCGGGAAGCCGCTCGTTCTTGGCGATCCGCACGATATCGGCGGTTCGTCCCGACGTCCGCAGATACGACAAGTAAAGGGCTTCCCCGTCCGCATCGTTGGAGGAGAGCAGCGACTGATCTCCGAACTTGGCGATGAGCTTCAACAAGTAGTCCGTCGATTCCGGGCCGTCGGCAAGTGACCAGAACGGAGTCGAGATCTTGTCCAGCCCGCCGAGGACCAGTTCTCGTCCAAGCCTCTTTGTTCGAGGTCCATGGACTTCCGCAAAGTCGCCGTGGAGGGTATGCAGCAGGGCCCACAGAATCGGCTTCGCCCGTTCTTCACCAAGAATCTCGACAAGAGGCGGGAGGCTGGGCCGGTCGCTTGCGGCGATAGCTCGGGCCAGGATCTTGGCGGCGAGAACTTGATCGTGCGTCCCGAGGGCCGCCGCCAGCTCAACGCGATCCAGCGTGTTCCAATCGGTAGATCGAGTTCGTTTCCGCTCGCACTCGTCGATGACGGCTCGGTCGTCTCCGATGAGGTGATCCAGGACGATCGCGACGGGGTCGGCCCCGTTCAGGCCGTTGCGGATTAACGGCCAGGTCTCTGGCTCAGGGAGGGCATCGAGGACGATCTCCGGGGTTTGCCCGAGCGCGTCGAGATCGTCGGACGTTAGCCCGGGAGTCTGCTTGGCCTTCCGCCAGTCGTCGAACAGCACAAGCCACGCACGCGCGGCATCGGCGGCAGACATGGCTCCGGACGTCGCTTTGTAACGATCCAGTTCGACGGCGAAGCGGCCGCCGACAGGGGCCTTGCTGCGGGCAGCAACGGCCCTGACCTCGCGCATCGCCTCATCGATGCCCGGCAAGCCGCCGGAGCGCGGAGTTTGAAGCGCGATCGCGGCGAGAAGGGCTAGCATTTCTAGTAGTCCTCCGAATGGTCGCTATAAGCCCGAAGGATCTCCAACAAGGGCTCCGAATCCAGCAGAAAGGCGCCGGCCGGGCTACCGAGTATCCCGAGGTGGCCGAACCAGAACTGGCGCATCGCAGGCGCCTGGAAATCGGGGGCAGGGTGAAGGGGATAGAGAGGGCCATCCGGGAGCTTCGGCCACGTCCTGATCATCTCCTCGACCTTTCGGTAGGCCGGCCGCAGGTCTCGGATCTGGTCGAACTCGCAGCCGTAGAGGCCCGCGTAAGCCGGGTGAAGGGCGAGAATCCGATAGTTGATCTGCTCCAGTTCGGGCGGACTGAGAATGCCCCTACCCGCCATCTTCAGATCCTGCCAGGCGACACACAGGCCCGGATCAAGCGCGATTGCTTGGCGGAGTCCGCGGATCGCCTGCTCGCATCGATTGCCACTCCAATCCAGGTGGCCGAGCAGAAAGGCCGCAGTCGCCGAGTGGCGCGACTTGACGATCGCGGCGAGGATGCGCCGCCCCTCCTCAGTTACGTCCTTCGAGCCCAGATAGCCGCTTATGTAGGGGGTGTCGTACTCGTAGGGCCCAACCTGGGACGGCATCAGTTCGAAGGCCCTCCGCGCATGTTCGCGCGCCTCGGTGGGCAGGCCGAGGGAGACGAGGCACTCGGCAAGGGACGCCTCGCAATCAGAGTCGTTCGGATATGTCCGGAGCGCCCTCTCATAAGCCGACGCCGCCCATTGGTTAAGTCCCAGCTTCTCGAGGAGATCGCCTCTAGCTTGGATCTGAGCGGCCGCGACCCTGGCTTCGCAAAGCTGGGCATCGCGCTTCCGGTGGGTGCGCTCGAGGATCTCGGCCAGTACGTGGTAGGCGAGGAATCGGTGGCTTCCGGTGGCATCGTTCGGGTCAATGCGAATCGCTTCGCGAAGCTTGGCCTCGGCTTCGCGCAACTGCCCGGCTTCGAAGAAGTGGACTCCTTCCCAGGTGAGCCCGCGGGGATCGTCGGTGGCATACCGGTGAAGGCCCTCATAGAAGGCGACCAGGCCCTTCGGGTTCACTTGGTCGAGCTCGCGGAAGACGTCGTCGCAGCGGTTTCCTTGGAGAATGACCCGCTCCAGCACTTCGGCCGCCAAGGCGTTCTTGCCGGTCTTCGCGAAGGCCCAAGCCGCGTAGAAGGCCGGGGGCGGATCCTCTTCACTGTATCCGCGGTGGATCAGCCCAATGTCGCCAAAACCCCAATACGGGTAGCGGTCCAGGAGTCGGATGACCTCCGCGGGGCGGTTCGCGAGATAATACAAACGGGCGAACTGGATACCGTAATCGTCCCCTTCCACCGAACCTCGCCCTTGCTGAAGCTGGGAAGCAAGACCGCGAACGAGAAACTCCTCCGCTTCCTGGAACCTTCCCTCAGCGGCGAGCGCGTCGAGGAGACTCGTGTCTCGTCCGGCCCGGCTTGCGTCTTTAAGCTCCGCCTCGATGCCCCGATCGACGGCTTCCCGATCGCCGGTGGCGTCGCCGAACTCGCGCAATGCGCCGCCGGCAACGCTCAGCGAGTTGGAGTCCGTCGAGGACTTGGCGACTCGTAATGCCGCAAAGTAGTCCGCGCGAAGGGCCGGCTCATCGTGCAGGAACTCGTCGAGAGCGAGGACGCTCGGAGATAGCTCATCGCGAAGGGCGGGCTCGACGCTCGGCTCGCTGATGAGGGTCTTAAGGCGAGCCACCGCCTCTTTGGCATGGCCGCTCGACTCGGCCGCCGCCACGTAGGGAGCCCAAAGGTCGAGGGTGGGCAAGCGATTCTGGAGCGCGACGATGCCGTCGAACCACTTTTGAGCAAAAGCAGGATGGGAGTTGGGGAAGTCGGAGAAGAATAGGTAGACCTCGGGTCGATAGACCTGGAAGAGCCTCACTGCTTCATCGATGTCGCCCCGATCGAGGAGCACGCCGATATGAACGGACTTCGCGGTACTAGCCTCGTCGCCTGAGCTGAAGAGGCCGGCGACTCCGTAGTGGTCGACGAGCTTTTCGAGGAACGGGGCGTCGTGCATGCTTTCAACGAGGCCCCAGGGCGCCCGTTTGATCCGGTCGAGACCGCTCAGCCCGGCTTGCTGGGCAAGCTCTCGTAGCCGGTGATCAAAGTGAATTGAGAAGGCGTAGTCCGCCTTATCAAGCTCGGCACGCAAGATCGGGATGACTTTCGCGTCGGGCAACTTGGCGAGCGCGGAGTAGTCGATGCTCGTCGTGTCAGGCGTTTGCGCCTTTAACTTGGCGCGGGGGGTCATACGGCTTTGGATCTGGGCCCGGGTATCGGAAACCACTTGGCGAATCCAGGGCTCTCGGCCGTCGCCCTTGGCGATGCGCTGCAGGGAATCGCAGATCCGCAAGCAGCGGTCGTCGTCTCCGGAGAGCCGGGCGAAGAAGAGAAGCAGAATCTCTTTCTGGCGGCTCTCGGGGCGGCTGGCGAGGAGCTTTTCGATTTCAGGCCAGACCTCCGGCCTTGGGAGCACGTCCGCGCAGGTCATGATGCTCCCGGGTTCCTGGCCCAGATACGATCGCGGGCCAGTCGGGGATCCTCGTCTGGGCAGATCCTGGCCGCGATCGACCAGCGCGAGCCAACGCTTCGCCGCAGAGCCTGGGGTCATCTTCGGGCTTTGCCGATTGTAGGCGTCCAAGGCGTCGACGAATGCCTGTTCCCGCAGGACGAGGGAGTCGACCGAGTTGGCAGCCGCAATCTCGTGAAAGACGTGTTTCGCGTCTTCGATTCCGGCTGGTCGTGAAGTCTGCGGGAATCCGCAGATCCATCCCGCCAGCAACGCAACGCAAATCATCCGATCTCAAGCTAAAGACGTAGCACGCGGCGTCGCGTTTCGGAAGGAGGAGCCGTGGTACGGTATCAGCCGTGCCCAATCCGCAACCCAACAATGCCGCCCTGCGAGCGGCTCTTGAATTCCTCCGAGCCCGGGACCGGTTCGTCGCGGAGTTGCGGGCGCACCTCGCGAGCAAGCGATACGAAGCAGGGGACGTAGAAACGGTAGTACAGTTGTTAATCGAGCGGCGGCTCATCGAGGATGACAGAACCACCCGTAACCTCATCGAGCAAAGATCCGGCAAACGAGCGATTGGGACGGGACGAATTCGCCTCGAATTGGAGAGCCTTGGCGCAGACCCGGCGGCGGTTGAGCGATACATCGATGAGATCGGCCAGACAGAATCGGAACGAGCCCTCGACGCGTTGCGCGCCAAGTACAAGACGGGGGCGGAGCGGGCCAAAGCCGGTCGCTTCCTCATCGGTCGCGGCTTCGACGAGGATGCCGTGGAGTCGGCGCTGGATGCCTTCTGCGGGTGAGCGGGTGGCGCAACACCCGGCACTTGGCTCGCGCCTTGGAGGTCCCTAAGTGGAACTGATTCTCCTCGCCTTCTGCTGGGGCGTCGGCTTGGCGGCCGTGATCACCCTCAGCCTCTATTTCCTATGGCTCCGCCCGGCGATCTTGTCGGCTCAGCACGAGAAGCAGGAGGCGGAGTTTCTCGAGCGCAAGCTGGAGAAGGAGGCTGAGCTTCGCCTGAATGAAGCGACTCTCACCGCCAAGGAGGAGGCTTTGCGCCTCCGCGAGAGATTGGATGCGGAGATTGGCGAAAAGCGCACGGCGCTAGCTCGCCAGGAAGACAAACTGTCGATCCGGGACGAATCGATCGAGCGCCGCCGGACTCTCATCGAGGAACGCGAGCAGACCATGCTCGCCGAGCAGAAGCGGCTAAACGAGAGAGCCGAGGAACTGAACCACCGCGCAGCATCGATCGAAACGGAGCTCCAGCGGGTGGCCAAGATGAAGCGCGAAGAGGCCCGGGAAATGCTGGTGAAGCGGGTCGAGGACGAGTTCCGCGACATCGGCGCGCGTCGGGCGAAGCAGATCGAAGCGGAGGCGATTCAGGAAGCCGAACGCAAGGCCAAGAAGGTCGTTCTGGATACGATCCAGCGCTGTGTCGTCGACTACGTCACGGAGGCAACCCTGGCTGTCGTGGAACTGCCGGGCGAGGATATGAAGGGGCGGATCATCGGGCGGGAGGGCCGCAATATCCGCGCCTTCGAGCAGGTAACCGGAGTCGATCTGATCGTCGACGAGACGCCGGAGGCGGTCGTCATCTCCTGCTTCGATCCGGTTCGGCGCGAAGTCGCCCGCCTCACCCTTATGAATCTGATGGTGGACGGACGCATCCACCCGAGCCGGATCGAGGAGATCCATGAGAAAGCCGAACAGGAGGTTGGGCGGACGATTCGGGAAGCAGGGGAGCGAGCCGCGGAACGCGCCAACGTACACGGGCTTCCGGCCGGGGTCGTCGAGACGATGGGACGATTGCGGTTTCGGACGAGCTACGCCCAGAACGTCCTGGACCATTCGGTCGAGGTTTCGCGCCTGACCGCGATGCTTGCCTCGGAGTTGGGGCTGAACGCCGAGGTCGCGAAGCGCGCCGGATTCCTGCACGACATCGGCAAGGCGCTCGGACCAGAGTGGGAGGGCCCCCACGCGATCACCGGAATGGAGTATCTGCGCGGGTTTCATGAGAAGGAAGCGGTGCTGCATGCGGTCGGCGCCCACCACTTCGAGATCGAGCCGTCGAGTCCGGAGGCTACGCTCGTCATCATCGCGGACTCGATCAGCGCGGCGAGGCCGGGTGCCCGGCGCGAGAGCCTGGAAAACTACATCAAACGGCTTGCCGCTTTGGAGGGACTGGCCAATAGCTTCCCGGGAGTGGAGCGTTCCTATGCGGTCCAGGCCGGGAGGGAGATTCGGCTGATCGTCAAGCCGCACGAGGTCGACGATCTGGGCGCGATTCGGATGGCCAACGATGTCGCGAAGCGGATCGAAAGCGAACTCGAATATCCGGGCCAGATCAAGGTGACGGTCATCCGGGAAACGAGGACTCAGCAGGTGGCCAAGTGATTCTGGGTTTTGGGGCTTGGATGTCGGACCCTCGAGTTCGGAGTTCGGAATGCTCTCGCGAAGGCCTCGCCGGCCAGGTCTCTCCATCACACCCAGTTGCCGTTCCAGCGGGCCGGCCCCGAATGGGCGATTCCAAATCCCACACTCCAAACTCCAAACTCGAGGGGGTCCGATGAACCTGGTTCTCGGGGTTTCGGGAAGCGTAGCGGCTTACCGGGCCGCAGATCTGGCGCGGGAGCTAATGCGGAGCGGGTTCACGGTGCGGGTCTGCCTGACTGACGCCGCGCAGAAGTTCGTCTCTCCGGTCCTTTTCGAGGCTTTGACTGGCCAGCCGTGCTTGATCGACGCGTTCGAGGAGCCGGAACGCGGGCGCATGGCCCATATCGATTGGGCACGCCAGGCCGACGCGATCGTGGTCGCGCCGGCGACCGCCAATACCATCGCCCGCATCGCGCACGGAATCGGCGACGACATGCTGACGACCCTCTGCCTCGCCAGTACCGCCCCGCTCGTGGTTGCACCCGCCATGAATCCGCAGATGTACGCCGGGGAGGCGCACCAAGAGGCTCTGGAGAAGCTGCGCGCCCGGGCTGCGGTCATCGTCGAGCCTGTCGAGGGAGACGTGGCCTGCGGCGAGCATGGACAGGGCAAGCTCGCCTCGATCCCGGAGATCGTGGAAGCCGTGAAGACGGTTGCGGGGCGGTCGCAGAAGCTCGCGGGACAGAGCGTTCTGATCACGAGCGGACCGACCCAGGAGGCGATCGACGGCGTGCGCTATCTCAGCAACCGCTCAAGCGGCAAGATGGGCGCGGCTCTCGCTCGAGCGGCTCTGCTCATGGGCGCTCAACGAGTCGTCATCGTCTCGGGACCGGTCGCCGTTCCGTACCCGCTTCAGGCCGAGGTTGTTCGCGTAGTTACCGCGTGCGATATGCTGGAGGCCGCCCAAAACCATGCGGGAGAAGCGGATTGGATCATTGGGGCGGCCGCCGTAGCCGACTATCGCCCGGCGCACCCTCAGCCGGGGAAGATTCGCCGCTCCGCCGAGCCGCTCGCGGTCGAGTTGACACCGAACCCGGACGTGATCGCGGAACTCGCGAAGCTCTGCAGAGGCAAGGTCGTAGGTTTCGCCGCTGAGCCGTCAGGCGATCTCGCCGAGGCGAGGGCCAAGATCGAGCGCAAGGGGCTCGCCGCGATCGCGGTCAATGACGTCAGCCGGCCCGGGATCGGGTTCGAGTCTGATCGAAATGCCCTGACTCTGATCATGAGGGACGGGACGATCGCAAGCAGTGGGGTGATGAGCAAGCTCGCTTGCGCTCTTTGGCTTATCGAGGCCATTGCTTCGCGCGCGGGTTAGGAGGTTGGGGCGGCCACGCGATTCCAGAACCTCCCCCATGGCCCTTCGAGCGCGCCGGGCAAATAGACGAAGGAGGGTGTTGCCGAGCTTGCGAGCTGTGTCATACTATTCGCGTTTTGCTTCTCTCTCACCTCCGGCATCATCATCGCCACCCAGCGTAGCTGCGGGCGCCGGAGAATTGAGGAGCTAAGACAAGATTTCGCAGATTCGAGGCCCACCGCAGGGAGAACCACGCGGTGGGCCTTTTCGATTTCGGCTTTTTGGTTTTGGAGTGTCGAGGGCCCCAACCCGACGCCTCTGAATCCGCATTCAAAACCCTGAAATGAACATCGACTTCGACAAAACGGGCGGCCTTGTTCCGG
>DATJYD010000013.1:0-2236 GCA_035499755.1 Fimbriimonadaceae bacterium | reverse complement strand
CCCGGCTCGCGCGCGACCATCAGCCGCGGTTCGGCCGGGTGCTTCTTCCACGGGCCATGCGGGTCGGGGAACCGCATGCCGAGCACACGGCCGTCGCCGTCGACGTCTTCGATCGTGAGGCCGTCGACCGGCTCTTCGTCGAACGGATAGGGGCGGGTCGAGGAGCGGATGATGCGAGGCGGGCTTTCGAGCGCCCATTCGGCCCCATCCGGATTGAGGCGCGGGACCAGGTAGAAGGCGCGCTTATCCAGTAGGTTGGAATTGGGGAATTCGGGGGTCGGGGCACTGGAGGCCGCGCCTTCCACCAGAGTCTTCAGCAGGCGCAGCACCGCTGTGCTGGCGCTGACTTCGCTCGCGTGGATGTTGCCATCGCACCAGAAGGCGGGCTTCTCGCTCGCCGGCCCGGTCTCCCGGTTGGTGACGGTGACGAGCCAGATGTCCCTCCCTTCGTAGCTCTTGCCGATGCTCTCGACCTGGACAAGCGACGGATACTCGGCGGCATACGCCTCGAGCAGCGCCGTCAAATCCTGATAGCGGTAATAGCGGTTGAATTCGATCTGCGGCATGCCCGGAGGCTACCTTCTCGACGGATCGGGGGCGCTCACCTCAATCACCTCGATCACCTCCATCACTTCCATCAGAGAAGAAGTCCTCGTACAATAACAGTGCCTTGTGATACATACGGAGGTGTCGTCATGACACGCCAAATTGGCCTTATCATCTTGCTGGTGGCGCTGGTCGCCATCTTGGCCGCGATCTTGTTCCCGGTCTTCGCGCAGGCGAAAAACGCCGCGAAGTCCTCATCCCACTCCACCTGGCTGAGCGCCGAAGATTCGATGCTCAAGTCAGACGAAGCCCCCTTGCACTACGCCTCGCGCCAACCCGGCGCGGAGCGGTCGGTGCTGAGAGCGGCGACGCTGCAAGTCCAAGTCGAAAGCCTCGAAAAGGCAGAGACGAAAATCAAGCAGTCCATCGCCGATCATGGCGGCTACATCGACCATGAAGAAGGAACCGACCTCGCCGGGGATAACCCGGTGATGCGGCTCACCATCCGCGTTCCCGAAAAGAGCTTCGACCCGGAACTATCCGAGTTCGAAGCGCTTGGGCGGCGCACCGAGAAGTCGATCTTCGCGACCGACCTGACGGAGCAGATCCTCGATGCCGAGGCTCAAGTCAAGCAGGCTGAGCAGGACCAGTACCCACCGGAACAGCTCGCCCAACTCCGTTCGGGCCGGGACCAGATCGCGGGCCAGGTGACGATGTCTTCCATCGACCTGACTCTCGAGCAGCGCCCGACCATGGCAACCGCGGCAGCGGCCAACGCAAGTTGGGGTAGCGATGCCTGGAACTCGGCAGTCGGGTCGGCGATGGGAGCGTTCCGAGTGATCGGGACGATCTTCATCTGGCTGTTCGTCTACAGCCCCCTATGGCTGGTTCCCGGTCTGATCGCGCTCTACGTGCGGCGGCACTGGAAGCGAAGCCAAGCACTCGCTTAGCCATCGGCCGAGAGGCCATTCAGCCCAAAGTGAAGTAAAAGGTCGCTCCCTTCCCTTCTTCGCTTTGGGCCCAGATCGTGCCTCCGTGCCGGTCGATCACCCGGGCGACGGTGGCGAGGCCGATGCCGGTCCCAAAGTAGTCCGAATCCGAGTGCAAACGCTCGAACGGCTTGAAGAGCTTGCTGTAATAGGCCATGTCGAAGCCAATGCCGTTGTCCCGCACGTAGAAGCAGGGCCGGCCTTCGAGCTTCGTGACGCCGAACTCCACGAACGGCTCTTCGCTCTTGCCGCTGAATTTCCAGGCATTGCTGAGGAGGTTCGTCAGAGCGATCTGGAGGAGGCGGGCATCGCCCGCGGCGGTTAGCCCCTTGCGCACCGAATAGCGGTTTGCCCGTGCCGGCTCGGCGAGCGCCATTTCGGCCAGGGCCGTCTCCGCGATCTCGCTGAGATTCACTTTTTCTCGTTTCATCTCGACGCGGTTCAGCCTGGAGAGAGTTAACAGGGCATCGATGAGCTCGGACATCCGATGGGCCGCGCGCCGCACCCTGGACAGGTGCTCCTTGACTCCGTCGGGCACATCGTTCCCGAGGTCATCGACGGCAGCCCGGCTGAATCCGTCGATCGCGCGAAGAGGCTGGCGCAGATCGTGAGAGATCGAGTAGCAGAAGGCTTCGAGCTCGCGGTTGGAGGCGACGAGTTCGATGGTTCGCTCATGGACGAGGCGGTCCAATTCCTGTTCG
>DATJYD010000012.1:0-3218 GCA_035499755.1 Fimbriimonadaceae bacterium | reverse complement strand
ATCCGGCTCGATCTCGACAAAGATGCGTTTCCGATTCAACCGATACCGGTTTCTAAGGGCGCCGAGCGCTAAATCGGCGGCAAGGGGTTGGCATCTCGCGCGTAAATAGCTTATAGTCGTCTGAAGATCGGTAGGGGCTAGCAGCAATGAACTATATGATCGTCTGGTTTGTCATCCTCGGGCTGATCGTGATCTTCGTGACGGTCGTTAAGATCAACGACTCGAAGTCCAAGCGCAAGTGACCGGTGCGTCGGGTGATTCCGTTTCATAGGAGTTGCCGGGCACCGATTACCCGGTCCCGGAGGCAGTTGCCTTGTCTGGGTTGCCTTCGATGATCTGGAGCAGCGGAACGAGCAGGCCCTCGTAAGCTCGGCCCCCTGTTCGCCACCGGCAATCTCGCTCAAGAGGTGATGAGCCGTCTTTCCCCAAACCCAAGAACGGGTGACTGATCGCATCTCCAGCGTCCGCACGCAAGGCTGCGGAGCACTTTTGCGACTTTCTTGCCCTTTGGAGCGGCAACGCCGGGCTTGTATTGTGAGCGGGCAAGAAAGTCGAAAAGCGTAGGCCTTGCATGCAGACGCTGGAGATGCTTGGAGACCGGCGTTCTTGGGTCGGGGAAAGACAGCGATTGGGATCGGGGGTTGCCTAACATCATCCTAGAGACCCACGGGTGGGGTGGAGGCGAAACCACCACGGCTCATGATGGAGAGAACCACCGATCGGGGGTTGGCTCGGATTATCAGCGAAAGGCGCGGCCTAACCTCCGGGATTGCCCTGCGAAGCACTTACCATCATCCGAGTTAGGGTGCTCCTGTTTGGCCGTAATGCAGCTTCAGGATTCCGAAGTCGCTCAACCCGACGGAGCCATTTCCGTCGAGATCGGCGTTCGGATTCCAATTGGAGTTCCCGGGGACGCTTCCGTATGCGAGCTTCAGCTTCCCGAAGTCGGCAAGGGAGATCGCGTTATCTCCGTTGATGTCGCCATTGACCAGGGAGAAGTGCAGACCCAAGATGCCGTTGGCGCCAATGGTCTGGCTCGACAGCTTCTGACGAAGCCAATGCGGTCCTTTCGCCGTGATATCGTAGGTTCCGGTGGCGACCGCCGTCGCCATCTGGAAGTTTCCGCTCGCATCAAGGGTGACGACCTGGGAGTCGATGGGAGTCGTTGAGCCCACGTTGCGGATCTCGATCGTAACGGGCTCGAGATTTGGGCTCGCGGAGTAGTTTTGCAGGGTCACCGTCCCTTGCACGATCTTGCTTGCGACCGTCACCGCGCGGGTGCTCGACGTGATTCCGTTGGCGATTAGCGTCAGGGTCGCGGGGCCGGTTTCGAGCCCAGCAGGGAGATCCACGTGCGTCCAGACGTTAGCGCTTCCCGTGGCAACGGCCATCGTGCTGTGATCATGGGTCCGGGCGTATCGAATATGCCCGGTGGCCGTGTTCCGGATGCGCACGATCGGGTAGTTCGTGGCATTCTGCACATCGTCGCCGTAGGCGCTGCACTGGGATAGCCCATTGAGTTGGGTTCCCTGGAGGATGAAGGACATGCCGGGTGCGAGCGTCGTCGGGCAAGAGGTGATTGTGGGACGCCACGCATCCAGAGCTGATCCGCTCGTCATGGTGTAGAGCTCGATGTCGCCCGTCTGATCGGTAAACATCGCCTGCCCGTTCGGGAGCATGAGGAAGACGCCGTTGAAGGACCAGCGAGTGGCCGAGTCGGGCGTGGCTGGCTCCGAGTTCAGATTGGCGCCGTCGAACTCGAAGAATGAAAGGCCGGCCGGGCTCGTATCGAAGTTCGGGCTCGTGCAAAGAAGGACGTTGCCGTTTGGAAGGAGGCAGCCGGGGGCGTCCGTCATCACCAGTTGATAGGTCGAGCCGTTGATCGTTGTGGTCGGGAACTCCGGCCCCGAAACCCAAGAGCCGGTATCGACTGGAATCAGGCCGGGCGTATAGACGGCGGTGTGGCTGAGGCCGCCGGCCGCGAACACCTTTCCGTTCGGCATCAGCACCATCGGCCCAGTTTCCTGTATGGAAAGATCGAAAAGGCCCTGGGGAGCATCCGCGGCCGAGATCCAGGACCCGACCGAGGGGAGGTACTTCTCGCCGTGGGTTCCATTCGAAGAATCGACGGTCAACACGGAGCCCTCCGGCAGAAGAGTCCAGCCCTCCTCGTCGAAGCCATCGGCCTTCCCCGCGCCGGTGGACGACCATGTGAGGGTCGCCGGGTTGAGGATCGCCATGTTCGTGTTAAAGGGATCGGCCAACGCCCATCGGCCGTCCGGCAGGACGCAGGACTCGGCGTCGCCGATCTGCGTCCAGCCCGCCGGCGCCGGCAAAGGGCTCCACGTGTTTGCGACCGGATCGTAAATCGCGCCCTGATTCGACCAACAAATATCGTGGCTGTTCCCGCTAAAGCTATATTCGCCCCCCACGATCACGACGCGGCCGTCGGCGAGGACCGCGGAACCGTAATAGAGCGGGCCCCAGCAGGCGACCACTTCGTTGGTCAGCGTTCCCACGCTGGAATCCAGAACGACGGTGGTGGCGTTCGGAATGCTCACGACCTTGCGATAGCTATTGGTGAACTCGAAGTAGACGTACTGGCCCACTCACATGTTCGCGGTCGAAGCCACGGTCTGGGTGGCGGACGTCGTCCCCGTGGTGACCTGGGTCGTCAAAGGGCTTGCGACCTGGGACCAGGCTCCGTTCACATAGCTGCCGTTGGCGTCCGGCGTCAGCTTCCAGAATTCGTAGGAGAGGCAGCCCTGGCAGAGAACGGATCCATCGGTGAGCAGCCAGGTCTGCGCCATGGGAAGTGGAGCGGGGTTGTTGAGCGATTCCCAGATGCCGCTGGGCGGCGGACTCCTGTGGATACCGGTCTGGCCCACCGTGGGAGTGCTTGAGGCGAGCAAAGCGCAAATCGACGCGCAGAGCATGGCGGCGGTTCTCATTTCGGAAGCTCCTCTGATATCTATCCGGGGCCGATGCCGGGCATCCAGCTTCCGGGTGCCGGCCGCGACGCTCTATGATGACGCGGATTGGAGCGCACGAACGTGATATTTGCGCTAATATTGCAGTCGCACTAACCGCCCGTCGCGAAGCCGGGGTAACAGGTCATGCCGCCGTCGATAAACAGGGTGACGCCGTGGACGTAATCCGATTCGTCGGAGGCTAGCCAGACCGCCGCGCGGCCGATATCGGCCGCGTCGCCGACCCGG
>DATJYD010000011.1:0-2161 GCA_035499755.1 Fimbriimonadaceae bacterium | reverse complement strand
AAATGTCGTCGAGGCGCTTGGCGAGCGCCTTTGCCGGCTTGCTGCCACGCCGGCCGAGCGCCTCGACGCGGCTCTTTCGAGAGCTGACCATCGCATACTCCGCGGCGACGAAGAAAATGCTCCCGAGTAGCAGCAAGAGGCTGATGATCACCATCAGCCATGTGTCTCCCATGTATGGGCCATTGTATCAGGCATCGCCTGGGTTTTAGACCAACGCTCCCTTCGCTCAGGAGTTGCGTCGACCTCCGTGGGAAGGGCGTCGGGGCAAACTCTCGGAAGGTGGTCCTCGGTCGTCACTCGCAACCTGGAACAAGGGGCAATTGGGGTCGGGAAGAACTTGCCCAACATCACGGGGAGACAAAGTGCAAAGAGACACCCTCATCTGAAACTCCGTCCCAAAACGACCCAACGCCGAACGCCGTTTCCTCTCCAGTTGAGAGCCCACTCATGAGAACTCGTTAGTGGGGTGCCACTCGATTCGAATCCGGGGGGGCTGAGACGAGACTGGCCGATCACCGCACGAAGTCTTCGACGCTCTGGTAGAAGCCGGTGACGAGCGGCGTGTCGAGCAGCGTGTACTTGCGGCCCTCCGCGCTCCGAAGCGTGTTCACGAGGTCGGAGAAGCGGGTGAGGTCGTCCATCTCGTAGGAGACGACGAACTCCTGATCCTGGATGCCGAACGAGTAGAGGAGAAGCTGCTTGATATCGAAATACTGCTTCCCCATCTTGATATGTTCGTTCATCATCCCCTGCCGGGCGTCCATGCTCATCAGATACCACTCCTTGGTCTTCGAGAAGGGGTAGACGACGAGATAGGCCGCGCGGGGATCGTTGATGGGATCCATGTCCTGCTCGCTCTTGCCTCGCGAGTATTGCGAAACGCGCGTGAAACCCCAAAGCGACTGGACCGGCTTGACGAATCGGCGCCAGCCCTCGGTGGCAGCGCCGTAGCGGGCAAAGGCCTGATGCGGCTGGGCCTTCTCGTCGATCTCCCAGGCCGACCAAAGGAGGAAGTCGGTGTCGGACCGGGCGGGAAAGACGGAGTAGAAGTGGGTCGCGCGCGCCAGTTCCTTGGCCTCCTGGGCAATCTTCTGGCGCACGGAATGGCGGTCCTTCTCACCGGAGCTCCAGTAGGCGTCGGTGAAGGCGTAAGTAGCGAATAGGTTGAGCAAGCGTTCTGACATGGGCGTTGGGCGTTAAGGCGTTAGAGTCGGGGTTTCCAAATCCAAATCACTCGCAGAGCCAGCGGGCGGCATCCTTGGCGTGATAGGTGATGACGAGGTCGGCGCCGGCCCTCTTGAAGGCCGTCAAGGTTTCGAGCACGATACGTTTTTCGTCGAGCCAGCCGCGCTCTGCGGCCGCTTTGACCATGGAGTATTCGCCGCTGACGTTGTAGGCGGCGATGGGTAGATCGGCAACCTCGCGAGCGATCTTGACGATGTCGAGGTAGGCCAGGCCGGGCTTGACCATCAGAATGTCGGCCCCCTCATCCACATCCTCCAGAAGTTCCAGAACGGAGTGGCGGGAATTGGCGGGATCGTGCTGATAGCTGGAGCGGTCACCGTGGGAGGGAGCGGAATCGGCGGCCTCGCGAAAAGGACCGTAAAAGCCGGAGGAGAATTTGGCCGAATAGGCCATGATCGCCGTGCTGCCGAATCCGCTCGCGTCCAAGCCTTGGCGGAGGGCGAGGACCTGGTGGTCCATCATGCTGCTGGGACCGACGACGTCGGCGCCCGCGCGGGCATGGCTCACCGCCATCTCGGCAAGGAGGGGCAGAGTTTCGTCGTTGAGGACCTCGCCTTCGGCGGAGTGGGTCTCGGCGCCGGCCGGGGGCGAGTACTTCGACCCCGCGCGGCCCGTTCGCGCGCCGGTTGCCACGATTCCGCAATGTCCGTGCGGCGTGTAGGCGCAAACGCAAACGTCGGTCATCACGACCATCTCCGGGCAGGAATCCTTGGCTGCGCGGATCGCGTTCTGGACGATCCCGTGCGGATTGTAGGCCTCGGTGGCGCGTTCATCCTTTTTCGTGGGAAGGCCGAAAATCAGGACTGCCCGCACTCCCGCTTCATGCGCTTCGCAGATCGCATTGCCGACCCCGCTCAACGGAAGCCGGCTCTGGCCCGGCATCGACTCGATCGGTTCGGCCTCGCGGCTGCCTTCC
>DATJYD010000010.1:0-3499 GCA_035499755.1 Fimbriimonadaceae bacterium | reverse complement strand
CCGACAAGCCATCAATGCCACGGTCATCAAGGCGGAGACCTCCTTTGGCCCACGTTGGCGCTTTCAGGACGTCCACCGAGGTGGGGCTGCGGAGAAGGCTGGCATCCGTTCGGGCGACATTGTCCTCACACTGAAAGGCCGCGAGGTTTCGACGTCAGAAGCCCCGCAGTTCCCCATGGGCGAGCGAATTGAGGCTGACATCGCGCAAGCCGGCAACAAAATCGCCCGATTGACAATCGACATCCCCGACCCGCGCTCGAAGAAACAGCCCGTCAATATCCCCGATGTCGTGACCTCGGAGCGGCTCGCCGACTCCATCGGCCTGTTGAAGGTCAGTATGTTCCCCGGGATCGTGGGCATCGACGTGGCCGCGTCGGTGAGTACGGCGGCGCGCGAGCTCGCCTGCGACCGCCTAATAATCGATCTGCGTGGCAATACCGGCGGCGGCCTGGGGTCGCTGCGCGTTATGAGCCATCTCTGTCCCGACCGCAGAGGAGTGGGCCACAGCGTGACACGATCAAGGGCGGAGAAGGGCTTCGACAAAGAGTCCCTACCGGTGTTCGACCGAATCCCGTCTTCGAAGCTCGGCCTGGTTCCGCTGATATTCAAATTCGGCATTGGCGACAAATCCGTGGCGGTCAGGACTGAGGGATTGGGAGACCGGCTTTATCACGGCCGAATCGTGATTTTGGTAAATCAGCATTCCGCCAGTGCCAGCGAGATGATCGCTGCCTTTGCAGCCGAAAACAAACTGGCAACGATCGTCGGTGAGAAGACGCCTGGCCGAGTGGTCGGCGCGAATTCGTTCAAAGTGGGCCATGGCTACCGGGTGGCTCTACCAGTCGTCGAGTATCGGACATGGGCCGGCACGATTCTTGAGGGACGTGGCGTCGCACCGGATGTATCAGAGCCCTTTTCGCCGGAGGCGGCATGGGCGGGTGACGACACCCAGATCGCGAGAGCTATTCAGGTGCTCGCCGCGGCCTGAGTTCTTCTCCGGTTCAGCCGCAGCTTCGATCAGGCTGCTGAGGCAGCAAACACCATGGTCTGCTTCGTGAGGGCTATATTGACATGCCACCTGTACCCGTCGTGTTCCGCACGAAGCACCAGAGGGTTTACACGCATTAGCGGATCGAAGCCGGCAGGGCGCAGTCGGTCCTCTCATGCAGCCGTTCCGGGCTCGATGCCTTCTCGTTCCTGATCCGGAACGGTTCTTCGCGTATTCCATTGCCTAAGCATGAACCCATTAAGGATGGTGGGCCTAGATTCGGCTATTTCACCCTAGACCTAGTCTTATTCAAGATGCGAGCGTCGGATGCTGAGCCCCGCCCGGCGGCCCGGACGGCTTCGGTCGTTCGAAAGTCCTTCAGAGCTTACGGCTGGAAAGTTCCGCGGGCATACGCCGGTGCGGCATCCCGGCCTAGGCGTGCAGGCCTAGGCGCTCGCCATGATCGTGTGATCTAATACAATGTTCGACGACTGCCAGCACCGTTGATTTGCTCTCCCTAACTGACACGAGGTGAACCAGGGAATGTCCACAACTAAGTTTTCGAAGTCGGTAGTCAACGAAATCATGCAGCTAGGCGATTCGGGTAAATCGGACCGCGAAATTGCGCAACTGCTCAATCTCAAGCGCCTTCAGGTCGCGGCCGTACTGGCCCACTTTCGGTTAAAGAGCGAAATTCGGGATTGGCCGCCACCTACCCACCACAAGACGCCTCCCGAAAACGAACGGGAGCCGGAGAGCGTCGCGGAGGTAGAGGAGATTCCCGCCGAGGTTTTGGACGCCACTAGGGTCCGGGAGGAGGCCACTGAAGCCGAAGACGGTATCTACGTCGGCGACGATAGCGAGTATGGCGACTCTCAGTATTGGGTGCCCTGGAACACGCAGCTTTCGCAGAACCCACACCTCATGATCATCGGCGAAAGCGGATCTGGAAAGACCTATGCCACACAGTGTCTGGTCGCGGAGTTGGCGCAAGCCGGCATACCATCCGTCATCTTCGATTACGGACAGGGATTCGAGATCGGTTCGCTCGATCGTCATTTCCGCAAGTTCGCCAACCCCCATGAATACCTAGTGGGTGAGAAGGGGCTGGCGCTGAACCCGATCCAGATCTTCCCGCGCGACGTCAAAGGACCGAATACGGTCGCAACGCGGATCTCAGACGTGTTCGACGCGGTGTACCGGTTGGGGGATATCCAACGGAAGGTCCTAATCGACGCGATCCTTCGGTTGTTCGACCGGCGGAACATCCGCGTCTCCGACGCCCGCACCTGGGAATCACCGCCACCGACTATCACGGACCTCCAGCAGGAACTGGAAGACATGGCCGGTGACAAGCAGTATCCGTCGTATAAGAATGCGCAGACCGTAGCCGCGCGCCTCACGACCTTTTTCATGCTGAATTCGTTCCAGGCTGACGACCAGCCGTGGGCGTGGGAGAAACTACTGGCTGATCCCAAGAAACCGGTTCATATCCTCCAGTTCCGGGGGCTCGAAGGCCGTACCCAGCGGGTCGTGGTCGAACTGCTGCTGTGGCATCTCTTCTTCTACCTCAAGTCCGAGGGCCAGCATCCGCTGCGCCTGTACTGCGTCCTCGACGAGGCGCATCACCTTTCGTTCCGCGACGGCGGCCCCGTCGACAGTCTGCTCCGGGAAGCCCGCAAATTCGGGCTGGGGCTCATCTTCGCATCGCAGCAGCCCCAGGACTTCAGCCCCGCCGCCTATTCGAACAGCGCCTCCAAGCTCGTCTTCCAGACGGCCGATCCGGACCTCAAAGTTTCAAAATTCCTGTCTGCAAAGTGCACCAATTTTGAGGGGCCCGATCAAGTGCACGAGGTAATCGCCTCGTTGCCCAAGGCCGAGGCCTTCTTCATAACCAACAACAAGGGCCATGCCGTGAGGATCTCCGACTTCAACAGGCGATCGACTCTTTGGAGGCGCCATGAGTGAGGCGGGGACGCAGGTGACCATCGAACTGCCCGAGGAGCTCGTCTACGCGCCAGCGGTCTTAATCCTCTCGGAGGACCTGTATCCCCGCAAGCTTGAGGTCGTACGGGAGTACATCCAGAACGCGAGCGACGCCCTTGACGACTTTCGGCCTGTCGCCGAACTGATCGAGGACCGCGCCGAGCCGGTGATCAAGATCTCCGTCCAGGGCAGGAGTTTAGTCATCTTCGATACGGGCACGGGCATGGACGCTCTCGATATGCCCAAGCTCAAGCGGATCGCATATTCCGAGAAAAGGCAGGGCGAGGAAGCTGGGTATAAGGGCATCGGCCGGCTCGCCGGAATTGCAGTGGCCGACAAGCTCAAGATCTCCTCGACCTCATACGGCGACTCCAAGCTCCACACCTTTGAGTTCCTCGCCGGCGACATGCGGGATGACGTGAGCAGTAAGAAGAAGAGTGGCCAGCAGGAGCCAGCGTCAGTTGTCATCAACCGCCACACGAAGATCTCGACCACCGACATCGATCCGGAATCCCATTACACGAT
>DATJYD010000009.1:0-5356 GCA_035499755.1 Fimbriimonadaceae bacterium | reverse complement strand
GCTCGTCGTTACCGCGCTGACGGCTATACTCGGATTCCGGCTACAGGAAGACCATGCGAAACGTTCGCCGACATCCCCGACGCCCAAAGGAGCCAATGTGATGGTCGTCGGTGGCGGCTGTTTCTGGTGCCTCGACAGCATGTACCGCCAGCTCAAAGGTGTGCTCTCCGTCGAGTGCGGCTACGCCGGCGGAAGCCCGGCCGGCGTCTCTTATGAGCAGGTGTGCAGCGGCACGACCGGCCATGCCGAGGTGGTTCGCATCACCTTCGATCCCAAGCAGGTCTCAGAGGCCGACCTCCTGCGCATCTTCTTCACCGTCCACAATCCGACGACTCTCGACCGCCAGGGCCCGGACGAGGGCACCCAATACCGATCGGTCATCTTCTACTCCAGCCCGGAGGAGAAGGACTTGGCCGAGAAGATCAAGGTTGAAATCGAGAAGGCCAAGATCTGGGATGCGCCGATCGTGACCTCAATCGAGCCGATCAAGAACTACACCCGCGCAGAAGACTATCACCAGGATTACTTCGACAAGTACGAGAAGGCGACCCCTGCCCAGCGGATGATGATGAATGGCAGCTACTGCCAGGCGATCATCGCGCCCAAGGTCCTGCACTTCCGCGAGCTCTATGCGTCCAAGCTGAAGAAGCAGTAGGCCTTCTTGGCGTCGGGCGTTGACTCATCCGCCGGGGCGAAGAAGCCCCCGGTATTCTCTTGTCGCGCGCGGGCAGCGTGCGCGGGAAGTGCAATGTCCAAATTGATCGGAACCGCGGGGCATGTCGACCACGGCAAGACCACTCTCATCCAGGCGCTGACCGGCATCGACGCCGATCGCCTGCCGGAGGAAAAGCGGCGCGGCATGACGATCGACATCGGCTTCGCGTTCGTCGATCTGCCGGGAATCGGGCGAGTCTCCATCGTCGATGTCCCCGGACACGAGAAGTTCCTGACGAACATGCTCGTCGGGGCCCTCGGTATCGACGTGGCCATGCTTTGCGTGGCTGCCGATGAATCGGTGATGCCGCAAACTCGCGAGCATCTTCAGATTCTGGAGCTTCTGCCGGTCGAGAAGATGGTGGTCGCCATGACGCGCGCCGACCTTGCCGATGACGAGACGCGCGCGATCGCGAGGGCCGAAATCGAGGAGCTCCTCGGGCCGACCCGGTTCAAAGGCGCGCCGATCGTCGAGGTCTCCGCCCTCAATGGAGCGGGGATCGCGGAGCTGAAGGCCGAGTTGGCGGAGGCCCTCGATGCACCGCAATCCGCTCCATCGGGCATGCCCTGGTATCTTCCGATCGACCGGGCCTTCAGCATCAAAGGACAGGGCGCGGTTGTGACCGGCACGCTAGCCCAGGGCGAGGTCAGGGTCGGGGATCGCGGCTACATTCAGCCGGGAAACATGGAGGTGCGGGTCCGCTCGATCCACTGGCACGGCGACCCCCTGGATCACAGCGAGCGCGGCCGGCGGACTGCGCTGAACCTGGGCGGGGTCAAGGCCGAGGACTTACGGCGAGGACTCGCGGTCGGCGCGCCCGGCGCCCTGTTCGAGACCGATTGCATCGACGCAAGGGTGCGCTGGATCGAGCCGATCAAACATGGATCCCGAGTCAGGGTCTCTATCGGCGCGGAGGAGGCGATCGGCCGCATGTTCCTGAGCGACGCCGATCCCGAACTCGTACAGCTTCGGCTCGAAGCGCGTGTCTCGGCAGCCCTCCATCAACCGCTGATCGTCCGCCGGTACAGCCCTCCCGATCTGATCTGCGGGGGCCGGATTCTCATTCCTCAGGCAAAGCGGCGGAAGAAGGGCGACGCCCTTCGCGTGATCGACAAGTCTGGACGCGAGGCCATACTGGCCGCGGTGGGGGATCATCCGGGAGGAATCACGACCGAAGAGATCTGCCGGATCCTCGGAAAGAGCCAGCAGTCGCTTGGCAACGATTTCGAAGGACTGCTCAAGGAAGGGAAGGTCCGCGGCTTCGGGGGACTGTGGTTTACCACGGCGGGCTTTAACGACTCCTGGGAGCGGTTCATAGCCGGCCTCAATCGCCTCCACGAAAAGTCGCCCACCGTTGCGAACGTGCCCCGCGAGCGGGTTTTGCAGGCGGCCGGGTTGACGTGGAACGGAAAGCCCTTGGACAGGATTCTCGCCGCGATGGCTCAGGAAGGAAGGCTGATCCTCAGCGGCACCAATGTCAGGTCGCCCGATTTCAAGGTGATGCTGTCGGAGAAACAGCGTCAGTTCCTCGACCGCATTCTGGTGGAATTGAGGGCGGAGCCGGTCAACACTCCCAATCCACACCGGCTCTCGGAGATCCTCCGTGCGCCCATTCAGGCAGTCGAAGAGACGCTTCGCCTCGGGATCCAGGCTGGCGAGGTCCTATCGATCGGCGAGGGCGTGTTTTATACCACGGCGCAGATCGAGGACCTCAAGCGAAGGACGCGAGACCTGATGGGAGCAAAACCGTTCCCCGCCGCCGCTCTGCGCGACGCGCTCGGGACAACGCGCAAATACATCATTCCCTTGCTCGAATACTTCGACACGATTCGGTTCACGACTCGGGTCGGCGACAACCGGATGGTGAATGGTTAAGCTGATCTGGGTGGGATGTCCGGCGGGGCGCCAAAACCAACCCTCTAGTTGATGGGCTCATCGTAGGCGGGCGGAGCGACGAGAGGAGGCAGTGGCTTCGCCCACGGTGGCAGGAGCAGATTGCCGACATGGGGCCCCGGACCGCTGGCGGTCAACGTCGTATAGCCGAGAACGCTCTGGACCTGGACACCGTCGCCCGAGACCTGCAGGGGGTAACCGGATGCAAGCGTGAGCGGAGCCCCCCCTGTCCACGTCACGACGTACCCGTGAGCGGCGTCGCCCGAACACTGGACCGAAGAAGTGCCGAACACGCGCACCTGGCTATAGAGAGTCTCCGCGAACGGGCATTTCGCGGCAGGGGTCTGGTTCATATCGAATATCGTGCTCCGAAGCTCCCAGAGGGGCTCGAGAACCTTCGGTCCATCCACTCGACCGGCCGCTCTGGCGAGGAAGATGCCGAGACCCCGATCGGCCGCGAGCCCAGCCTGGTCGATCGCGGCGTCGAGCCTTCTAGCCGGCTCGGAGCACATGGCCCCCGCGACCGCCGCGAACGCGCCGGCCCTTCGAGCGCAGGCCGGGTCGCTAGTCCAGATCCGCCATGTATACCAGTCTCTGCGCCAGTTCACCGAAGTCAACAGGGAATTATCTTCCGAATCGGGCTTGGTCGAGATCTCCCCCGCCTGCCAGAGCAGAGCGCCGGCAGCAAGAGAGTCGATTCCGGCGCCATCCGAAGCATACGGGAGCCTCTGATGGGTGTGAGGCTCCAACGTGTACTGGGCTCCCTGAATCAAGTCGTCGACTGCCTTGGATGCCGCTTTGACCGTTTCCGACGAACGTCCCGCGTCGAGGCTTTCCAAAGCCAATGCAGCAAGGGCCGGACAGCCTGGTGTCCCAGCCAAGGAGATCGTCGAAGGCGAACCAGCCGCCAGAGGTCGGCCAAGGGGAATCCGGTGGACCGGAAAACGGATGGTCAAGGCCTGCTGCCCGGTCACCGTCGTCGGCCCCTCTTCGGTGTAACCGTCCAAGCGGCGCACCAGCGTCTTGATCTCGATCGGGTAATTGCCCAGTCTCGCGAGCGCGGCGCCTACCGGAACCACGGCGCCCTGCCGGTCGAAGAGCCAGGTCGCCTCGACCGCGGTATCCTCGTCGGAAACCGTCAAGCTCTTGAGAATCGGGGCAGGCTGCCACCAGAGGGAGTTCGAGGCCGCGACCTCCAGGCTCAGTTTGCCGAGGCTGGCCGCCGAGTCGGTTGCGATCGGTTGAGTCCCGACGGGCAATGCCACCCGCACCCAGCCGTCATACGGCTTGAGCGTGCGAATCGTCCAAGCGCCGACGTGACCGTCGACTTGGAGCGCCACCTCGGAATCCAGGAACCCAAGAACGATGGGAGGTTGCGCCTGCTTGAACGAGACCGCGATCCAGCGCACGTCGGGGGTGGGAACATGCTCCCCCACGCTTGCGTCCTTCCAGCTCAAATAGGGCGCCGACGTCGACAATAGCCTCAGGGAGAATCCCTTGGGAAACTTGAGCATGAATCCCGGAGCATAGAGATTCGCGGAGAGGGAACCGAAGCCCATGTCCAGGTCCTCGCCGGTGTCCGACGCATCGAGGACTTTCCAGGCTGATGCAGGCTCAGGAAAGTAGAACTTCTCGGAAGCTCCGAAACGGGGCACGAATCCATCCCGCGCGATCGTAAACCCGGGAACGTCGACGTCGTCGGTGTATCCAAACCGCCCGAAGGACTGTCCGGGGGCCAGGCACGCAATCGCGAAGAGAACGGCGCTAAGGGCCGAACGAAGCACCAAGCAGCTCAATGCCCAAGTGATGGGTATGGCCCGAGAACGTGAGACCGATTTCGCGACTCCCGATGCGGAAGCCCAGCGCGGCCAGGGAGTCGATGTAGGTGTTGCCAAGATAACGGTCCAGAGTATAGGAATACGAGAGACGCCACTGATTCGACAATTGGTAGCCGGTGTCCGCGAAGAGGCTGAGCCGGTCGACGTCGAGCATCTTGATCGCGGAAAGGTTGGTAGCGAAGTTGCCGCGATGAATGGCGCCCGAAAGACTGAGCTGATGCCGGCCGGTCAGACCGCTGTTGAATCCATCTTCGAGAAAGTCGTAGCTGAGAATCGCGGAAGCCGCGGAACCGAACTGCCGGCTGATCATCGCATTCGCGGAAAAGGCCAGTCCCTGGATGGCATTGTGTCCGGTCTGCTCCGAAGCGGTGACACTGCCGTTGAATTGGGAGAGCTTGCCCAACTGCCAAGGATTGAGCTGCATGCGAGCGTGGAGGCCGAGAATATCCTGGGATTGGTTCGCGGTCAGGGCGGAACTGGCGCTCTCCGTGGCGTTCAAGCCGATCGTCAGCTTGGCCGGCAGTGCACCCATTTTCATCGGGTCCTTGTCCACGACGAAATCGACGCGATCACTATTGAACCGATTGCCGGCGAGCGTTCGAGAGTCGCTTCCGTTCAGGCTCATCCCAAAGCCGGTGTATTGCTTGTTGAAGTTGAGGCTCGTGAAAATACTCTGGCCCTGGGGCATGTCGAAGAAGCCGGTGGCAGACGTGCGGTCGTCGAACCGAACGAACTGGTGAGCGCTAAGATCCCACGTCCGGCTGCTCGTTCCAGTAAGGGCGAGACCCCCGTCGAATCCGTCGCCTTTATTCCAGTTCGTCTCCAGCCCGAGAGAGATCGCCCGGTCGGCCCCAAAGCTGCCCTGGCCATAGGTCTGGCCGGTGGAGAGGCGGAGAAGGCTGGTGGCGCC
>DATJYD010000008.1:0-4677 GCA_035499755.1 Fimbriimonadaceae bacterium | reverse complement strand
AAGCGCGGACAAGACTCGGCTGGTCATCTTCGGGGAATATGTGCCCTTTCGCAACCTGTGGCCGGCCGGCTTCAATCTTCCCGCAGGGAACCTGACCCCGGGAGACAAGACGGTCACCCTCGATGTAGGGAAGTTCAAGGTGGGGGAGGCCCTTTGCTTCGAAGCGCTTTTCCCCGATGTTCCCTATCGTCATGCCCTGCAGGGCGCGAACGTCCTGGCGGTGATGTCGATCGACGACTGGTATTTCGGCACGAATGCGCCGGAGCAGCTTCGCGACGCCTCGAACTGGAGGGCCATCGAGACCGGACTTCCGGTGGTACGGGCGGCTTCGATGGGCTATTCGATCATCGTGGACCAGCGGGGCCGGACGGTCGCGGACGCGCCGCTCGGAGGGTTGCGGACGGTCGAGGCCGCCGTCCAGGTTCCCGATCGGGCCGATCTCTTTCCTCTCTTGCCGGTCTTTCCCTACCTGTCTGTTCTCTCGCTGGTGGGAATTCCTGCTTTCGAGATCTGGCGCAGACGCCGATCGAAGGCTTGATACAATGAAGCTGTGCCAGAGAACCTGTCCGTGCCGGAAACCGGCGCGGCGCCGAAGTATGCCGCTTATCCCCGCGGCGTCCAAGCGCCCCTGATCGGAACATCCGATGAGATCAGGGCGGTCGCGGAAGGCTTTGGCAAAGTTAGTCTGGCGACCCTGGTTTGGCTGCTCGGGATCGTCGCATCCTTCTTCGCGATCGCGACGATTCCGGGTATGTCGGGCCCTGCAGGGCTCGCCGCATTGTACGTCTTCCAGCTTCCTTCGGTTGTCATGGCGGTCAGAGCCATGAACCAAGCGCGCCCGGCTCACCGGTGGGGCGATGCGTCCGTCGTGGTGGCGGCCGTCCTCCTTTGGCTCGTTCCCTTTGGCGCGATGCTGTTTCTCGCATCGGTTTCTGGCCGCTGCTCGGAATATCTGAAAAAGGCAGGAGTGCGGATCGGAGTGACGGGAATCGACAAAGCCACGCTGAAAGCGGCGATCGAGCTGCGCAGGCAGCCGAGTCTGCCGTCGTATGGGCCGGAATTCCACTAATTGCGAACTCCGTGCCGGGGGCTTTCCGCCCCCGCTCGGGCGGAGCCCGAGGATCTACCTGGGCTGTCGGTCCGGATGGTTTACGCAGGATTGCGGCTAACATGGGTTCCATGCACGCGGAGGAGCTCTGGAACGGCGAATCGTTCGGGGCGCGCGCATTGCGGACCGTCTTGTCGCCTGCCTCCTGGCTCTATGCGGCGGCATGGCAGGGCTACCTCGCCACGTATCGTCTCGGCATCAAGAGACCCAAGGAGCCGCATCGCCCGGTGATTTGCGTCGGCAACCTTGTCGCCGGCGGATCGGGCAAAACCCCCGCCACCCTACACCTCGCGGATGCGCTGAAGGACATCGGCCGCGACGTCGCGATCTCTTGCAGTGGCTATGGCAGCCCGGCGTCGAAGGCGGCTCAGCTCGCCCCTGAGGGTGAGCTTAAGGCGTCCGAATGGGGCGACGAGGCTGCCATGCTTCGCTGGCTGCGCCCCGAGATTCCGCTGATCGTCGGCCGCAGGCGGGTGCTGGCGGCGGAGATCTGCCACCGGGAGCTGCCGAACGCGATTCTGCTCATGGACGACGGCTTCCAGCATCTTCCGTTGCGGAAGCACGTGAGCTTGATCATCGATCCCGCGATGCGAAACCGGAGGTGCCTCCCGGCAGGGCCCTACCGGGAGCCTTGGAGGAACCGATCCCGGGCCGACCTCGTGATCTCGCCGGCCGGGGAGTTCGTTTTGGGGGTCGAAAAGGAGGGGTTCGTCGACTCGCAAGGACAGCCGCGCGCGACGCCAGGCGCGGTCTACGTCCTCTGCGCGATCGGCCGTCCGGGCGAGTTCGTCGACTCCCTGACCGAGCGCGGGGTGAACCCCGTCCGAACGGCCCTTCTCCGCGACCACGATCCCCTGACCGCAGGTAACCTCTTCGACGGATTTGACCGCGCGCTTCCCGTCGTTGTGACGGCGAAGGACTGGGTGAAGCTGCGAGATCGTCAGGATGCCGGCCGATATGAGTTCATCATCGCGACGCGAGACGTGGAAATCCGGCCTCGCGATGGATTCCGGATCTGGCTGGAGGAAAGGCTGAGTGGCCTCCCGCACTAAGAAGCTCGAGCAGGCGGCGGGAACGGCCGGCTTCGCGGTGGCCGAACGCGCGTTTCTCCACATGGACCCGTTACGCGCGGAGCGGGCCGGCATCCGGCTGGGCATGCTCTTCTATCGGGTGTCGCCAAAGCGGCGGCGAATCATGCATTCGAATCTCCGGCTGGCAATGCCCGAGCTGTCCGAGGATGAACGAACCCGGCTGGCGATGGCCTGCGCGAGACACTTTGGCAAGGTCTTCGCGGATTTTCTGCGCAGTTCAAGAAGAACGAACGAGGAGGTGCGAGAGAGTTGCCCGCTGCTGGATCGGCACCTGATGGACGAGGCTCTGGCGAAAGGGAAGGGAGCGATCCTGATCACCGGCCATTACGGCAACTGGGAGCGCGCCGCCCACGCCGTCGTTGCCGGAGGCTACAAGGTGACCGTGGTCGCGCGCGACGCGAACGGCCAGAACCTGAACGACGCCGTGCTGAGGATTCGCCGCCACCAGGGTATCGAGGTGCTTTCGCGAGGCAACGCGGCGCGGGGCATCCTCCGCAAGCTCGCCGCGAACGAGGTCGTCGCGATCCTCCCCGACCAGAATTCGGGCGACATCTTCGTTCCTTTCTTCGGCAAGCCGTGCGGCACCGTAACCGGCCCCGCAAGCATCCATGTCAAAACCGGATGTCCGGTTCTTGCCCTTTATTCCCGCTGGGTGGGGCCGGCACGCTATGAGGCTCGATTCTATCCGGAGTTGCAAGCGGTCCCAGGCTACGATCCGGTCGAAGGCATGACTCGGGCGATCAACAACTCTCTGGAGGCGGCGATCCGCGAAGCGCCGGAGCAATGGCTCTGGTTTCACGATCGCTGGAAGAGCGCGAGGCGGGCGGGGTTGCTCGACTGATGTCGGAATCTCCTCGCTTCCTCATCAGCCGCCTTTCTTCCCTGGGCGACGTCGTCTGCTCGCTACCCGCCGCCGCCGCTCTCAAAGACGGGTTTCCGGGCGCGCATGTGACTTGGGTCGTCGACAAACGCTTCGCCGACATCGTCCGATGCTGCCGCTCCGTCGACCAGACCGTCGTCTGGGACCGCAAGCCTCAGTGGCTGTTCGACGGGAGCGCGGTGGGAGCCGGCGAAGTGGTGTACGAGGCGGCATTGGACCTGCAGGGGCTCTTGAAGAGCGCGTTGGTCGTGGGGAGAGTCAAGGCCAAGCAGCGCGTCGGCTACCATCGCCAGCGAGAGGGAACCGCGCTCTTTTGTCGAAGAGTCTTGCCCGACCCCAGTTCGATCCATGTCGTCGACCAATACGTGGATGTCGCGCGCGCGATCGGCGGAATCGCGGATCGCGCCCGGTTCGATCTCTATCCGGATCAGCAGGCGACCGAGCGGGTCCGGGCTCTTCTGGATGGTTCGCCGGCAGGCGAGTTCATCGTCGTGAATCCAGGCTCGGCTCAGGCTTGGAAGCGCTGGCCGGTCGGCCATTTCGCAAAGCTCGTCGACGATCTGCCGTTGCCGGCCGTCCTGATTGGCAGCAAGGCCGAAACTGGAGGCGCCGAGATCGTCGAACTGAGCCGGACGAAACCCAAGAACTTGACGGGAATGACCTCGATCGGCGAGTTGATCGCGCTGATCGGCATGGCGAGGGCCCATATCGGCGGCGACACCGGCAGCACTCACATTGCGGCCGCCATGGATATCCCGGCGATCGGGCTATACTCGCCGACTCGGCCGGAGAGAAGCTGCCCCTACGGTCAGATCAGCCGCTGCCACTTCGATCCGGAAGACCTGTCGAAGATACAGCCCGAGGAGGTGCTCTATACGGTGAAGGAGGCGCTCGCTTGAAAGTGGAAGATTTGATGGAGCTGCGTCACGGCAAGAAGCTCGTGTTTACGAACGGGGTTTTCGATATCCTCCATGCCGGCCACGTGCGCTACCTGGCCCAGGCGAGGGAGTTTGGGGATTTGTTGGTCGTGGGGTTGAATTCGGACGTGTCGGCGCGCGCACTCGGCAAAGGGCCTAATCGGCCCGTGAACGGAGAAGAGGACCGCGCCGAGGTGCTTCGGGCGCTACGCTCCGTCGACGCAGTGATTCTCTTCGACGAGCCGACCCCGGAACGGCTCATCGCGGCCCTCCGTCCGGAAGTTCACGTGAAGGGAGGCGATTACCGGATCGAAGATCTTCCCGAGGCGAACATTGTGGCGGGTTACGGCGGAGAAGTCAGGATCATTCCTCTCTTGGAGGGCCGTTCCACGACATCGATCCTCGGGAAGCTGGGGATCTAGGTTTGGATTTGGAGTCTAGGTTTCTGAGTCTTGGGGTAGGGATGGGTTCCTTCTCTCGTCTTTACTCTCGGGTTTCCTGTCTCGCGACATGATTTTTGATCCCGATCCGAGCCTGCGCTGGGCCTTCTGCATGACCCATCCCGACGATGAGATCTCGATCTGCGCCTGGATCAAGTGGCTGACCGCGAGCGGCAGCGAAGTCTTCCTGTCTTGGACCCACAGCACCGAGCGGCGCGAACGCGAGGCCCGGGCGGCGGCA
>DATJYD010000007.1:0-8353 GCA_035499755.1 Fimbriimonadaceae bacterium | reverse complement strand
GCTCCCGATCGTCACCCTCGGCCTCGAAGGAGACGTGCTCTTCGGCGGGGGATGGGGCAACAGCTCGATCAAAGGCAATATCTACCGTGGACTCGTCACCGCGAGCGCGACGATTCCCGGCAGCCAGCTCAGCGCCTGGTGGGGAATGGGCTGGGGGTGGGGCGAAGGTGACGCCGGAGACTTTCCGTCGTTCAACGGCTACGTCACCCAGATCGGGGTCTCGATTCCACTCGGGACGCGGACTCCAGTCGTGTCGCCCACTCTGGAAGTCGCGGGCGATCTTGGATCGAAGTCGGGCCTTAGCGGCTTCAGCGTGAGCGTCGGCGTCAAGTTCTGACCCGGCAGACGATCTTCCAGCCGTCGCGTAGGCAGAGAAGTGAGCACCACGTACACTCCCGCCGGCGCGGCGGCTTCCGGCACTTTCACGATCGGCGGCGACCTCACCGTTTATCGTCTTGGCTTCGGCGCGATGCGCATCACCGGCAAAGGCATCTGGGGTGAGCCCTCGGATCCCGTTGAGGCGAAGGCCGTATTGCGGAAGACGCTGGATCTCGGAATCAACTTCGTCGATACCGCGGACTCCTATGGCCCGGAGGTCTCGGAGCGACTGATCGGCGAGACGCTCTATCCTTATCCCAAGGATCTCGTGATCGCCACCAAGGGCGGGCTGACCCGGCAGGGCCCGGACCAGTGGCTGCCGGTCGCCCGGCCCGAATACCTGCGCCAATGCGTGGAGATGAGCCTACGCCGGCTTCGCGTCGAACGCATCGATCTCTACCAACTCCACCGGATCGATGCCAAGGTGTCGCTGGAGGATCAGCTCGGTGAGCTGAAAATGATGCAGGAGGAAGGGAAGATCCGGCACATCGGCCTTTCCGAGGTTTCCGTCGAGCAGATCGAGGCGAGCCGAAAGCTGATCGACGTCGTTTCCGTCCAGAATCTGTTCAATCTCGCCGACCGCTCGGCGAGCGCGGTCCTCGATTACTGTGAAAAGGAGAACCTCGGCTTCATCCCTTGGTTCCCGGTCGCGAACGGGAAGCTCGCGCGCGAAGGGGGCGTTCTGGACACCTTGGCCAAGCGGTACGGTGCGACCCCCGCTCAACTCGCCCTCGCCTGGCTCCTGAGGCGCTCCCCGGTCATGCTTCCGATTCCCGGTACCGGTTCGGTGGAGCACCTGGTCGAGAATACGGCGGCGGCCAGTCTGGTGCTCGACGACGATGCGTACCAGGCTCTCGAGGCGATCGGAGTCCGCTAGGAAGCCGCTGCTTGCATCGGGTAGATGCTTGGAGACCGGCGTTCTTGGTTTTGGGGAGAGACGGCGGTTGGGGTCGGGAGGGGTCTGCCTAACATGGATTCGGGGGCAACCTGCAGAGAAACGCCCTCCTGGCGGGCGCGGACCGTCTTACGCCGCGCCCAGAAGTACGGCGGTCGCCTCGCCGCCCCCGATGCAGGGCGTGGCGATCGCATACCGGCCGCCCCGCCGTCGCAATTCGTAAAGCGCGGTGACGATCAGGCGCGCGCCGGACATGCCGATCGGGTGGCCAAGGGACACGGCTCCGCCGTTCACATTGATCTTCTCCATCGGGATTCTCAGCTTCTCGGCGGCGAGCATCGGAACGACGCTAAACGCCTCGTTGATCTCGAAGATGTCGATGTCCTCGACGGATAGCCCGTGCTTTGCGAGTAGCTTCTCGATCGCGAAAGCGGGCGCCGTCGTGAACCACTGCGGATCCTGCGCGTGCCCGGCATAGCCGAGGAGTTTCCCAAGCGGCTTGATCCCGCGCCGCTCCGCTTCTGCCGCGGCGGCGATGACCATCGCGGCCGCGCCGTCGTCGATCGAACTGGCGTTTCCGGCCGTCGTGACCCCTTCCTTGCCGAAGGCGGGACGCAGGGCTGCGAGCTTGGCGGGATCGCTCTTCTTCGGCTCCTCATCCTGGTCCACCACGATCGGATCGCCTCTGCGCTGGGGCACGCTCACCGGGACGATCTCCTCGCTGAGACGGCACGACTCTTGAGCCAGGACGGCGCGCCGATAGGATTCGGCGGCGAACTCGTCGAGTTGCTCACGAGAGACGTTGTGCTCGCGTGAGGCCAGGTCGCCGCAGGTCCCCATGTGGCAGTCGTTGTAGGGGTCCCAAAGGCCGTCGAGGATCATGCTATCGACGATCGTGCCGTTGCCCATGCGGTAGCCGGTCCTCGCCTTGTCGAGGAGGTAAGGCGCGTTCGACATCGATTCCATGCCGCCGGCGAGCACGATCTTGGCATCCCCGCACTTGATTTCTTGCGCGGCGATGATCGCCGACTTCATGCCCGATCCGCAGACCTTGTTGATGGTGAGGGCTGGGACGGAGTCCGGAATTCCGGCGGCCCTGGCTGCTTGGCGTGCGGGCGCCTGACCCATCCCGCCGGTGAGCACACAACCCATGATCGTTTCATCGACCTCTTCCGGCCGGATGCCCGCGCGCTCGATAGCCGCTTTGATGGCGACGGCCCCGAGTTGAGGGGCGGTGAGGCTCGACAGCGAGCCCATGAACGCGCCGATCGGCGTGCGCGCTCCGGAGAGAATTGCGACGTCTTCCATTTCCGGAGAGGTTACCGGGATTGCGGATGGCAGGTGGGGATTGCCTCGACGGCGAGCGCCGCGCACATGGGAGATGCCCCGTTGCCCGTGCTGTCGAGGCGTGATTCTGTCCCGGAGCTAGACGGTAACGACGAACGATCCTTCTGTCGCCGGAGCAAGGTCGACTTTGCCTGTCGCCCGATCCCGGGCGGTCCGCCGCCGACCTTGGCGTCCGGCTTCAGATGTGATGGATCATCATTTTGGGGGTGCCTAAGGTGATGATGGATCAGAGCCGCCGTCAGGAGGAGGCCCGCCCTGGCCACCGCCGAAGCCACCCGGAGGGGGACCGCCTTGGCCACCGCCGAAGCCACCTGGAGGGGGACCGCCCTGGCCGCCGCCGAAGCCACCGCCTGGAGGAGGGCCACCGAAACCGCCGGTTCGAACGTTGTCGTCGAACTTGAACGGCTTGCCGAGCATCGACTTCCACTGATCCTGCTGGCTGCTGTTAAGGACGCCGAGGACCTTCTTCATCACCTCTTCGCGGTGCTTGCGCATCTCGGCGGGATCGGGGCGTTGGCCCTCCGTCGGTCTGGGCGGCATGTTGCTCTCGAGGATCTGGAGGATCTGCTGACGCTGATCATCGGTCACTTGCAGCTTCTGTAGAACCTCGGGTCGCATGACCCCGACCGGTCCCTGCATTTGGAGCGAAAGCTCCTGGTAGCGGCGATACTGCTGGGGCGTCAGGATCTGCTTGATCCGTTGCTCGACCTCCCGCATGCGTTCCTGGCCCGCGCCTGGCCCTTGTTCCCCTTGTCCCCGGCCAAAGCCTCCCTGACCGCCCGGAGGAGGCGGCAAGCCGACTCCGCGCTGCCCGCCCTGTGGTGGGTCGCCTTGTCCTTGGCCACCGCCAGGAGGAGGCGGCAAGCCAGGACCGCCCTGCCCGCCTTGCGGCGGAGCGCCTTGTCCTTGGCCACCGGGAGGAGGAGGCGGCAAACCGGCTCCGCCCTGCCCGCCTTGCGGCGGAGCGCCTTGACCCTGACCGCCTGGAGGAGGCGGCGCGCCCCCGCCGAAGCCGCCTGGGCCACCGGGCGGAGGTCCGCCCTGTCCCCCGCTGGATCCGGCCGGCAGCAGGACCTCTTCGAGCCTCTTCTTCTGGTCGGCGGTGATCTTCAACTCCTTCTGAACGTCCGCCCGAAGGAGAATGATTGGCCCACCCGGCATCACTCGCCCGCCCGGCATGCCTTGGCGCGGCCCGCCCTGGAACCCTCCCTGCGGGGGCCCCTGGGGAGGCCCGCCCGGGGGCGGCTCTTGCGCGAGCGCCATTCCCGCGCAGCAAATCGCGAGCGCTAGCATCATGGTTCTTAGCATCTTCGTTTCTCCTCGTGCCGGGGTTCGGGCCCCCGGCTTTCTTACGACTAAGTTATCCGTTTCTTCTATTTGGATTTCGTTTGAATCCCAGCCAAGTTCTGAAGTCTCGATGAAAGTGCGGTCGCGCATCGTTTCGACGATCAGGAATGCGCCAGGCGCAAACCTCGGAAACTTCTCTTGTTCTCCACTCGCAACAAGGGGCGGTTGGGGGTTTGGGGCGGCGCCGAACGTGATTAGGAGGCGAACATCCAAGAAGCGCCTCCTAGGGTTGTCGAGGAAGTCGAATCGTAACCGTCGTTCCCTTGCCGGGGCTGCTCTCGAACGTGATATGCCCGCCATGCGCTTCGACGATCGTCTTGCAGATCGCCAGCCCGAGGCCGGCTCCTCCGTCGTCTCTGGCTCGAGCGTGATCCACTCGGTAGAAACGCTCGCACAAGTGAGGGAGGTGCTCCGCCGCGATCCCGACCCCCGAGTCCGCGACCGAGACCAACGCCCAGTCCGGTTCGGCGGCGACCGACACCTTGACGAAGCCGCCCTTCGGCGTGTACCGAATCGAGTTGTCGATCAGATTCGTCAGCACTCGCTGAAGATGATCCGGGTCTCCCTCGACCTTGACCGGCGAGTCCTGAAGATCGGCAATCATCTCGGTTCCATCCGGGGCATAGGATTCGAGAACATCCGCCGCGAGCGAGCGCAGATCGATGGGCTCATGACGAATCTTGAGTTGTCCCGAGTCGGCGCGGGCGAGAACGAGCATTTCCTGTACCAGACGGCTCATCGATTCGGCGGCCTGATCCGCCACCTTCAGGGCTTTCGTGCGGTCCTCGTTCGTCGAACCCGCCGAGAGGGCGGTGCTCGTCGCCAGCCGCAGGCGGGTGAGAGGCGTGCGCAACTCGTGCGAGACATCCGCGGTGAATCGCTTTTGGGCCTCGTGAGCCTGCTCCAGTTCGGTATAGGCGCTTCGAAGATCAGTGAACGATTTGTCCAGGCGGTGAAGCATCGCATTGAATGTCTCTCCCAATTCGGCAAACTCATCCTCGCCCTCGATCTCCAGCCGTTGCGACAGGTCTTGTTCGGAGATCGCATTCGCCGCCCGTTTCAGATTGGCGAGCGGCCGGGTCGCGCGACTCGTCAGGAAGAAGGCGCCGGCCGCGGCTGCGAGCACCGCTCCCGGAAGGAACAGCAGCATCGTCCAAAGCTGAGCCGACCAAATGTGATGGAGGTCGCTCGTCTCGCGCGCCACTTGGACCACGTCTCCTTGGTTTGGGCCCTGGCGAATCGGCGTCGTGAAGATCCGGATGGGTTCATTGTCGAACTCGCCGTCGGAATAGACCGACTCCCCGCGCAGGGCCCGGCGAAGCGCGACTGGATCGAATGGAGGATCTCGCAAGGGCCCGCGAGGCTGCCCCTGAGGGTCGAACGCCCTTGGACGGCGAACGTCCGCGAATCGGATCGCCGCCGGATCGCTGAAGCGAGGCGGCAGCGGAGCATTCGGCGCCTCTGCCTGCCCGTCGAAATCCTGGTTGGGTGGGGGAGGGTTGGGGAGGGGCGCGTGAAGGGCACGGTCGGCCAGTTGGGCGTCGATGTCGGCCGCCAAGCGATGCTGATTCGCATACACGATGCCGGCGGAGAAGGCGACGAGCACGACCACGATGACGACCGCGTTCCAGAAGGTCAGCCGGGCCCGAAAGGAGTGCATCACGGCCGCCTCAGCATGTATCCGATCCCGTGCACGGTGCGAATCAGCTTTCGGTCGAAGTTGGCGTCGATCTTCTTGCGCAGGGAAGTGATGTGGAAGTTGACCACGTTTTCAAGGCTCTCCTCGTTGTTCCAGACGCTTTCGAGAATGACTTCGCGGGTCAAGGTCCGTCCCTCGTTTCTCGCGAGAGCCTCCAGCAGCGAGAACTCGCGAGGCGTGAGTTTGATGTCCTCTCCTCCCCGACGGACCGTATGGGCTTTTGAGTCGATCACGAGATCGTCGATCTGGATGGCGCCGGTGCGGTGAATCTTGTCGCGGCGCAGCAGGGCGCTGATGCGGGCTAGCAGTTCCCGCAGATCGAACGGCTTCGTCAGGTAATCGTCGGCACCACCTTCGAGGCCGCGAACGCGATCGTCGATCGAATCGCGCGCGGTGAGCATCAGAATGGGCGTCGTGATCCCGAGATTCCTCAGCTCGGCGCAGACCGACCATCCATCCCGGCGCGGAAGCATGACGTCGAGAATGATCAACCCAAAAGTGTGAGCGGCCGCCTGGTCGAAGCCTTCTTCGCCATCGTAGGCGACCTCGACCTGGAACCGCTCACGGCGAAGCGCCGCGGCGAGCTGGTCGGCGATTATCGCATCATCTTCGACGAGGAGGATTCGCATGTCCGAGCTTGGGTTCTTGTACCGGCTGAATTATGCGTGCATCCTATTTGGAATCTATGAGGAGCCGGAGCGTGGATCTCAGCCCGAAGCATGCACCTGGAGCGCGACATCCTGCGAACCTGTCAAGCACGGATCGCCCTAGGGCTGTCGCGTGTAAGAGACGCGAAGAGCCCCCAACTCCCCGCTGAACAGATCGGTCCTCGAATCCCGGATGGTGGCCACGCCGGACGAATCGATTGCGGAACTCCAACTCGCGGTCCGAGTTCCGGACTGAGAGAGGGCTTCGATCTGAATGTAACGGGTCTCGCCAGGCGAAGGATAAGTAAAGTCGCCTTTCGCGGCCCCCATGATCTCGCCTGGGCGAGGCAGGTCGATCTCGAATCGCACCGGGAGAGTTTTCCCAGGCTCTTGAGAATCCGCGTCCCCGAAAACCACGCCTCCGTCCAGGATGAGTCCGGAAACCCGAACCGGGCCCGGATAGTCCACGGCCGTGAACATCCGGTCGAGCGGCCAGACAAGGCTCTCCTGCAGGCGGCCATCCGCGTCGACCGGCACATCGATGACTGGCAAGCCGACGCCTCGGAGATCGAGATAGGGGGAAGTGCCTTCCATGTGGATTCCCTCGACGAACTTCGTGCCCTTTCGCCACCAGGCGACCGGATGTTTCGCGTCGACCGGCACGGGAACCAAAACGTCCCCAACCTTCTCAGTTCGACCGGTTCGCGAGTTCGTAAGCACGATGGGAGTCGACTGGGTTCCGGCCTGAATGGCATCCGTCGTCAGCATCGCTTGACCCGTCGTGAACCCGCCTTCGAGATGAAGGGTGCCGGTTCCGTTCAGCTTCGGCTGCCTAAAGCTGGATGGAGACGGCGCGTTGCCTTCGGCCGGGGCGGTACTGGGCCCCTTGGGCGGCGTCGACACGTGCGAGGAGCCGCCTTGCGCGGAACGGGCGGAAGGATGATAGCCGAGGAAGCTGACGATCGTGACGATCGCCGCCAACAGCCCGAACAGGCTGAGGGTGTGAGTCCACACCTTGTTCAGCTTCTCTTTAGGCAACCCGGCCACAGGTGAATTCTAGAACATCGAAACGGAGCCCGATAGTCCAATGGGCGGATTTCGGAATCCGGTTCGCGGAGCCTATTTGAGCCAGCGCTTCAGCGACGGAATCGCGGAAACCGCCTGCTCGACGACGTTCCCAGGCGCCCCTCGCTGCTTCAGGAGCCCGCCAACCCGGCGCTGCATGTCGTCCAGGCTCATGTCGGTCATCCAGGTTCCATTGCCGTAGCAGTGGCTGCAATAGTCGGCATTCCGGGTGCCGTCCTTGTTCGTCCCTCCGCCCTTCTCGTCTTTGCTCATCGGCATTCCGCAGCTCTGACAAACGCGTTCCATGTCTCATTGTGGGGGCGTGTCCGCCGGCTATGGGGACTTTTGGCTTCGGCGCGACCCTCGCGCTGCCCCGCATTATTGGCAGGAGGTTCAATACGCCTGCACTCTGCTTGTAATGCGGTCAGATCCGAGGTCCTTTGCTCCGAACCTCGCACCACTCGGTTCTCCGCCCAGGATGACGCGGTCTGCTCGCCGGTCTTTGCATGTTGCCTCCCAATCATGTTAGGCAAACCCCTCCCGACCCAAGAACGGGTGTCGAACTCGCACATTTCTGGTGGTAACGGGTCGGAAGCAGGAACGTCAGATGGAATGTACACCGACTTGAAAGGCCCTCTTGATGGCGATTCCAGGCACCGCAGCGAGGTATGTTCCGTCCATAGTACATTCGATGGATCTGGATAGCGATGCCGCCCTCGTGCGGCGCGCTAGAGACGGCGAATTCGACGCCTTCGAATTGCTGTTCGAAAGGCACCGGACGCTCGTCTATCGCTTCGCATACCAGATGGTGCCCAGACGGGACGATGCCGAAGATATTGTGCAAGAGGCCTTCGTTCGGGCGTATCAGAATTTGGAACGATATCGAGACGAGGCGAAGTTCACAACGTGGTTGCTGAGAATCGTCACCAATCTGTGTACCGACCAGGCTCGGATGAGCCAACGGCGGACGACCTT
>DATJYD010000006.1:0-8572 GCA_035499755.1 Fimbriimonadaceae bacterium | reverse complement strand
ATCTCATCCCGCTTCCTTTCCGTCTCGCGCGAATGCGAGTAAAGTCGGCCGCGGGAAAGCTCTCAGGCGCCTACCGCGGACCCGTCCGGCATCCCATGGCCGATGAAAACGAATCCACCAAGCTTGGATCGACATCACAGGAGCTTAGAGCAAGTCTCCAATCCCAAGCCTCGATATCGTGAAAGCCTGCCATTCGTCGAGTGCCAGTCGACCCGGCGATACGTCACCTGCGTCCAATGCGGGCAGCAGGTCCAGAATCCAACGTTCCCATGCGTCTGGATCTCGCGACGATATCGCTAGGGTCGAATGATGAGAAGCGTAGGCCTCCGCGTCCCGAATATGTCGGGCCGCCATTGCGGCGTCACCACGAAGGATGGAAATCCCGGCGAGTATGCCGTGCGCTTCCAATTCGACGGCCGGGCTCGGGTGGCATCCCCACTTCCGCCGGTCAGTTACGAACTTGTAAAACCCCTCCAGCGATAGGTAGCCCTCCAGGCTTGGCAAACCCTCTTCCTGCAGCACTCGAGCCGTCTCTTCGATCTGTCCTTCGTCACCCTCGACCCGCACTGGGCGGTAACTTCGGTTGCGGTTGCTGGTAATGGCGGGAATCCGCCAGCCCCACGTGAGCTCCAGGTCCTCCGTCGGCAGGAACAGCGGGAGCACGAAGAACTGAAGCCACCGTTCTGAGTCGATGTGCGGCTCGAAGCAGAACCCACCGAGCAGCCTGCCTTCAGCCACCTTTATTAGGCAAGTTCCCTGCAAAGCGAAGTCCCGGAAGCTCGGCCCCAGTCGCCGGTACAACGCCAGCAACTTCCTGTTTGGGGCCTTCGCGATCGTTCCCATCAGACGTCTCCGGACAAGGTTGGCCAACTCCCGTCAGATTCCTCCATTCCGGCCCGCAGAACCGGCCCTCCGGCCGGAATGACAGCCGGTTTGTCATCCCCCGAGCGAGGCACCCCTAGGGCTGGAACTCTGCTGCGTACCTCCAGGCGCCTGGGAGGATGCCTAGAGCCTGAGGGACGGGCAGGGCGTTCCCCATTACCGCTCCACTATACTTTTCGCACATACCTCGGGTCGCGCTGACCGCCACAGTCTGGGATTCGTTTCAGCCCCGCGCCCCGAGGCTATCGATCGCGGCCTAGCGAGGAAGCCCAGCGGCTTGCCCGAAGGGACCGGCGGCTCCTGCGTGCCGAGGCATCCAATACAGGGTCCATCCCGGAGCAGTCTGACAGCGCCGTTCTACCTGTTGGCCGCCTCCCATTCCAGCAATCCGGCCAGATGTTGTTCCTCCAACCAGCGTTCCAACACGGCGGCCTCGTCCTTCTTTGCGTCGACAGCGGCGAAGTCGCAGGTGTACCACACAACCCTTCCGCGCCGGACTTCGACTTCCCGTTCAAACGTCCCTTCTGCGGGTGGGGCAGGAAAGACGACCCGGAAACTCGCGCGTCCCGAAGGGCAGACGACGTCCAAGTGCTCCTTCGCGTCGACGGTAATCACATCGCCGAAGGCAAAGCCGTAAAGGTACAAAGGAAGGCACCGCAGTTCAAACCGACCCTCACCAAGGCTTTTTGCCCATAACTGCTCCCGGACCACCTTGTCGCCATAAGGGCCGACGCCATGGAGGATGTAGTTCGCCTCCTCATCCCATGCCGGTCTGGGCGTCTTGACGAACTTGTCGACTTGGAGCGACTCGGCAGCCGGGAGTTCGTCCCTAATCGACACCGAGGCTCTTTGAATCCGTGCCACCCTGGCAATGCCGGCTTTCACGGAGGGGGCTTCGAGCGCAAACCGCCGCGCCTCCTCCTCGTCCTGGCTGACGATGATGCTGACCGCAAGGAATGGAGGCTCCTCGGTCCGCGCGGACAGGAGGAGTTCACCGCTGGCGAACTTCTCCTCTATGTACTCCACGTTTCTTGCCGCGTCGTCGTACAGGACGGGGTCGTCGAGACGACCATCGCTGTCCACCCGAAGTGGCTCGACGATGACTATGAACGCATTTTGACTCACGTCCTCCTCCTCCTCATGACCTTTTGCCGCGCCATAACTCGAAGTGCCGAAGAACTCTACCTCGACGGCCACCAGTCAGGCGGCCAAACCCCAGGGAACCCATCGGGCTCGGTCACGGGAAAGTTACGCGCGCCCTTGGAGCGGTTCGCACATGCCTCGGGTCGCGCTGACCGACACAGTCTGGCAATCGTTTCAGCCCCGCGCCCCGAGGCTATCGATCGCAGCCTGGCGAGGAGGCCTAGCGGCTTGCCAGCCGTGGACGCAGGACCCTCGGGGCGCGTGGCTGGGGGAAGGTCGGCGTCCCAAACCATGGCCAGTCATGGCTCTTTGGCCCATTCGGGGGAGACGTCCAGCGGGTCCCGCCAGTATCCTCCCTCCGCGAACACATCCGCGATCTTTTCGATTGGCCACATCTCGAAGCCTGGCTCGTGATCGAAGACCAGCCGGGCGATTGCAGCAGGGCTTTCCGTGAACCCGACGAGCGGCTCTTCGATTCCCCACGCCGCAATGGCCATGCTCGGCCGGAGGGCTGCGAGCAAGGAGTCCATCAGCGGGCCGAGTTCTCCGGGTGGCCGGCCGTGAACGGCGGGGTTCAGCCACGGCCTATCGGGACAAGACACCAACGACAACGCCCTCAATCGACCGACCTCCTCCCGAGGCAGCGGTTGGCAGAGGAAGAGCCTGACCCCGACATCGAGGTCGGTGACGAAGCAGCGAACGACATAGGCGTTGCCGCTCGCGCCGACCGCGATCCCCGACGTCAAGCCGTCGTAATAATCCCAGATGATCCCCGAGACGAACAGGGGCTTTGCCTCTTCCCAAGCGTCCGCGGGTTCTATCATTTACTCTATGTTCCCATGGACTGGGTCAGGCTTCGCGATTCGCTCGACAACTCGCCGCATATAATCACGGCGATCGAGATGCCCGCCGCCGGCAACAAGACATTACCAAGAAGCATCGCCGGACGCGGCCCTAATCGTCGCTTAACACGCGATTAATGCCCAGGCTCTATCCTGAAGGCATGCGCATGCGCGTCCCAAAACCACATTTGAAGCACAGCCGCTGGGTGCTGACGATGCTAGGAGTCGCGGCCGGGTTGTCCGCCTCCGCCCAGTACCGTGCGGTCCTCGTTCTGCCATCGGGATACGCTTCGTGTTCCCTTTCCGGCATCGATGGCGGCGCGCTTGTCGGCAGCGCCAACTTGACGCCGCAGGGCGCCTCCCACGCTCTGTTCTGGAGTTTGCCGTCTCCTGTGGATCTGACTCCTCCCGGGTTCAACACGAGTTACGCGGTCGGGATCTCGGGGGGCAGCGAGGTCGGCTATGGGACGACGCCCTCGACCGCGAATCGTGCCCTTCTTTGGACCGGGGACGCGGCGGGCTTCGTCGATCTCCATCCGGCGGGGTTCTTCATGAGCCAGGCGAACGCGGTCTCGGGGGCGTCCCAAGTCGGCGTTGCCTATGTCTCCGGTACGTTAAAGCCCCACGCGATCCTCTGGCATGGATCCGCGGCCGGATTCGTCGATCTCAACCCTCCCGGGTTTGTCTCCAGCACGGCGTACGGTGTCGACGGCGACACTCAGGTTGGCAGCGCCAGTTTCGACGGCGCCTTTTCGGATGCGGTCCTTTGGCAGGGGACGGCCGCGAGCGCCGTGGATCTTGACGATGGAACCCACAACAGCGTAGCCGAGGGCGTTTGGGGCGACACGCAGGTTGGCGTTTCGCGCACCCATGCAGTGCTGTGGCATGGAACCGCGGACAGCAAAGTCGATCTCAATCAGCCTGCGATCATGCCCTTCAGTTATGCCTTTGCGATCCGAGGCAATACCGAAGTCGGAGAGTTCACGGACCTGACGATCCGTCATGCCGCGGTATGGCAAGGGACGGCGGCGAGCGGGATGGACCTCCATCCCTTCATTGCGGCGGCTGGGATCACCGATCCCGATGGCAACCCTCTGGTGAATTCTGCGGCCTTAGCCGTCGACGCAGACGGCACGATCGCCGGTTCGGCGTGGACGCAAAGCACCTCCTACGGAATCCTGTGGGTACCGATCCGCACGATTGCCGGAACCGTCGACCTGCGAAACCTGACGGCAACTCCCGCGGGAACACTGGCGACCATCGAGATCCGCGCGCCAGGCTCGACCACTCCGCTCGAAACCGACGTCGTTGCCTTGGACTCGAACGGAGGTTTCACGTTTACGGCCAACGTGCCACCCGGGACGTACGACATCACAGCGAAGGCGTCTCATTGGCTCCGTCGGAAGCTCCCGAGCCAGACGCTCGGAGTCTTTGGCGCAACCGGGCTCGCCTTTTCCCTGACCAATGGGGATATCAACGGCGACAACAGCGTGTCGCTCGCGGATTTCGGGCTGCTCAAGGTCGCCTACGGGAGCACGTCGAGCAGCTCGAACTGGAATCCGAACGCAGACCTGAACGGCGACGGAACCGTGAGCCTGGCGGATTTTGGGATTCTGAAGCTCTCGTATGGGCAGTCCGGAGACAACTGAGACGGGCTCTTGCTCGGGGCAGGCGTATCGTAGCTTCGCCGGCCCCGGCCGCCGACGCCGTATCCAAGCTTCCTCGCGCGCAAGTCGGGCGGTATTTTTCTTCCTCCCTATATAGACACCCACTTCGGGAGGAAGAAAACTCCCTTCTGTGTGAAGCCGGCGCGACGGGCCGCGCCGGTATATTGTCGGGCGTGTTGGAGCGATTCCGCGAAGATCTTGCGGCCCGGGGGTTGATCCCGGCGGGGGCGTCGGTGCTCTTGGGATACAGCGGCGGGGCGGATTCGACTTGCCTCCTGCACATGCTGAAGAGCCTCGGAGTCGAGGTCTCGGCCGGGCATCTGCATCATGGGCAGAGGCCGGAGGCGGACGAGGAGCTTCGGCGATGCGAAGCGTTCTGCGAGGAACTTGGCGTGCCCTTCGTGTCCGGCCGAGCGGACGTCCCCCGGCTGGCCAAGGAGCTGAAGATCGGGCTGGAGGAGGCGGGACGGGAAGCGCGATACCACTTTCTCGGGAGCGCCGCCTACCGGCTGGGATGCGACCTGATCGCGACGGCGCACACCCGGGAGGATCTCGTGGAGACGGTCCTGCTCAACCTCGCGCGAGGCTGCGGCCTTCACGGCCTGGCGGGGATCCCGGCGCGGCGGGACAATATCGTCCGCCCGCTCCTCGGTTTTTCCCGCGAGGAGACCCGCGCCTACTGCCGGACCCACGGTCTCTGGTTCCACGACGATCCGGCGAACGACGATCTCAGCTTCTCACGCGCTCGAATCCGCCATCGCGTCGTCGGCGAACTGCGGCAAATCAACCCAGCCTTCGACTTGGCGGTCGAACGCACGGCGGAGAGGGTCGGCGAAGAGGATCGCTTTCTGAACGGGATGGCGGCGGCCGCGCTCGAGCAGTGCGAAAAGCCGCTCAACGGGGCGCTGCGGTTCCTGACCCTCGACTGCGAGGTCGCCTTCGACCGGGACCGGCTAACCGCGCTGCCGCCGGTGCTCTTCAACCGGGGAATCCGGTTGGCGGTGGCCGCTCTCGGTTCGTCGCTGGATTCGGCGCAGACCTCGGCGATCGCCTCCGGAGTGGGGTCGTCGGTCCGGGGCGCGGTCACTTCCGATGAGGGGAAGGTGACGGTCGAATGGAGCCCGGGGACGATCCACATTCGCCGGCTCGAGTCGAGCGCGCCCTTTCGCCAGCCGCTCACGGCGCCCGGCGAGACCCTCTGCGACGAGCTTGGCTGGTCGATCGTGGCCGTCCCCATCAAGACCGCCGTCCCGCGTGAGCGGACCGACCTGGAGGTCGACGTCGACCTCGCGAGAGTCAAGGGGAATCTCCACTTTCATTCCGTTCAACCGGGCGACAAGATTCAGCCGGCCGGGTTCGACGGACATCGGAGCGTCTCGACGCTGCTGTCGGACGCGAAACTGACGCGAGCGGCGCGGGCGAGGCTGCCGATAATCTGCGATATGCTCGGCCCGATTTGGATTCCGGGCGTCTGTATAGGTAGTAGAATCTTGCCTTGCCCGAATTCGGCGAACTTGATCCGGCTTGGATTCAGGTCTCTCGATCAGGGCGAAGAGCATAATGTGGAAACGCGGACGAAGGGCCGTACGTAACCGATAGCTAGAGTGGGCGGTGCGCGCCCCGGAAATCCGGAGAAGTGTTGAGCAACAAACCAGCCAAGACGTTCTTGCTGCTCGTGATCGTAGTCATCGCGGGCATCGCGCTGATGAACCTCATCGTCGGCCCGTCTTCGTTCCTGAACGGCCCCCAGCCGAAGACGGTCGATATCGCGACGCTGGTCAAGGACGTTCAGAAGGGCAACGTCTCGAAGATCGACTGGCAGCAGAACAAGATTTCGGGCGAGTACTACGGCACTCCGCCCGAGAAGTTCACGACGAATTTCGTTTCTCCCAGCGACGCCGGCGCGAAGCCGCTTCTCGACGCGATCTCCGCGGATCCGAAGCAGATCCAAGTCAACTATCTCGATCCTCCCGCTTCGGCGGCGGTCCTGAACATTCTCGGGGTGGTCGCCTTTCCGATCATGCTGATCGCCCTGATCTACTTCCTGGTGCTGCGGCCCGCGCAGATGGGCGGCAACCAGGCGATGAACTTTGGGCGTTCGAGAGCCAAGCGGGTCGGTGAGACGAATCCGAAGGTGACGTTCGACGACGTGGCGGGCATCGAGGAAGCGAAGCAGGAGCTTTTCGAGATCGTCGACTTCCTCAAGAACACGAAGAAGTATGCGGCGCTCGGCGCGAAAATCCCCAAGGGAATCCTGCTGACCGGCCCTCCCGGAGTCGGCAAGACGCACCTCGCGCGAGCTATCGCGGGTGAGGCGGGCGTGCCCTTCTTCCACATTTCGGGCTCCGACTTCGTCGAGATGTTCGTGGGCGTGGGCGCGGCCCGGGTGCGCGATTTGTTCGAGACGGCGAAGGCCCATCGCCCATCTCTGATCTTCGTCGATGAGATCGATGCGGTCGGCCGCCAGCGCGGCGCCGGTCTCGGCGGAGGCCACGACGAGCGCGAGCAGACCCTGAACCAGATGCTGGTCGAGATGGACGGTTTCGATCCCAACAGCGGAGTCATCCTGATCGCGGCCACGAACCGGCCCGACGTCTTGGACCCCGCGCTCCTTCGCCCGGGACGGTTCGACCGCCAGATCGTGGTCGACGTGCCGGATGCGAATGGCCGTCTTCAGATTCTCAAGATCCACGCGAAAGGCAAGCCCTTCGACAGCGACATCGACCTCGAAGTGCTGGCCAAGCGAACGCCAGGATTCACGGGCGCCGATCTTGCCAACATGCTCAACGAGGCGGCATTGCTCGCCGCCCGGCGCGGCCACAGCAAGATCCTCCAGATCGACCTCGAGGAGGCGCTCGACCGGATCATGGCAGGCCCGGAGCGCAAGAGCCGGATCATCGACGCGAAGGAAAGAGAAGTGCTGGCCTATCACGAAGCCGGTCACGCGGTGATCGGCGAGTTGCTCGAGCATTGCGATCCCGTCCACAAGGTGACGATCCTTCCGCGCGGGATGTCGCTCGGATCGACGATGACCGTGCCCGATCAGGACAAGTATCTGGTGAGCGAGCAGCAGCTCCACGACATCATCGCCATGACTCTTGGGGGGCGTGTCGCGGAGGAAGTCGTCTACGGCGAAGTCTGGACCGGCTCGTCGAGCGATTTGGAGCGGGTGACGCGAATCGCCCGGGCGATGGTCTGCGAGTACGGCATGAGCGAGCGGCTCGGGACGCTGGCGCTCGGACGCCGCGCGCACAATCCCTTCCTTGGCCGCGATTACTACGACGAGCGGAACTACTCAGAAGACGTGGCGCGGATTATTGACGAGGAAGTCCGCGGGATCGTGGACCGCTCTCACCAGCGCGCTATCGACATTTTGAACACGAACCGGGGCAAGTTGGACGCGGTGGTCGCAGCTCTGCTCGAACGGGAGACTCTGACTCGGGAGCAGTTCCTCAAGGTTATGAACGGCGAGGAATTGGAGCCGTGGACGGTGACGGGCGATAAAACGGAGGGTGGCACCAAGGCCGCCGCCAAGCCGGAAAAGCCGAAGCCGCAGATCGCGCCTCGCTTGGAGCCGGGGACCGCCTCGTCCTAGTCTCCCGGATTTGGCTGGCCTAGATCATTGGCGAGGGGTCGGTTTTTGGGGTTGATTTCCGAGGTCCTTCGCTTCGAACCTCGCGCGGCTCGGTTCTCCGCTCCGGATGACGCGAACTGCGCGTCTGTGATCGGTATCGGGCTGGCTGGGGGGTGGGAGGAACTATCCGCGGCAGGTCGAAATGGGGTATCGGTAAGAGGAGGGCGTGCGGGCACTGCTGAACCAAATCGCCTGCTGAAACCGTCGCGCTAGTCTTCGAACTTGTGGCATGCTATACTCGTCATTCGATCCACCCATGGATATCAACTCGGAGTACGAGCGTGGGTTTCAGCTGCGATGCGAAGGCAGCTACGGCGACGCAAAGGCCGTATTCCAGAGCATCCTCATAGAAGACCCGAACCATATCAAGGCCCGTTTGCAGTTCGGGCTGATCCAAGGTTTTG
>DATJYD010000005.1:0-4647 GCA_035499755.1 Fimbriimonadaceae bacterium | reverse complement strand
TCGTCGGCGCGGGGCGGACGGAGACGATGCGCGCCATCTTCGGCGCCGATCCGATCGACTCCGGTTCGATTTCAATCGGAGGCCGACTCCAAAGACTGCAGAGTTGGTCCGTTGCTCGGGCCGTCGCAGTCGGCCTCGCGTATCTTCCCGAAGATCGAAAGACGCTGGGGCTGTTCTTGGATCGGTCGGTCGAGGATAACGTGGCGAGCGCCAATTTGCCTCGGTGCAGCCGCGGTGCGATGGTGGATGGATCCAAGACTCACGATCTGGCGACACGTTCCGTTCGGCAACTGGCAATCAAGGTGCGGGACGTCGAGCAGGAGGTGTCGAGCCTTTCCGGAGGGAACCAGCAGAAAGTCCTCCTCGCTCGCTGGCTGGCGACGAACCCAAAGGTATTGATCGTCGACGAACCTACGCGGGGGGTCGATATCGGAGCGAAGAGCGAGATCCACCGGATGCTCCGGGAGTACGCGAGCCAGGGCAACGGGGTGATCGTGGTTTCGTCGGAGATGCCGGAGCTTCTGGGACTCTGCGACCGGATTCTGGTGATGCGGGAGGGTCGCATCGCGGGCGAAGCCTCCGGATCCGAAATGACGGAGGAGCGGCTCATCGAGTTCGCGATGGGAAATGCGTCTGCTTGAGCGGCGAGCTTTGCGCCTGACGGCCCGACCAGATCGTCGCGTTTCTTCCTCCCAAAGTGGGTGCCTATAGGGCGGGGGGAATCAATCTCACTCGGGGTAAACCCGATGGCGTGCTCGCCGCGACTGTCCTCTTCGTCTTCCTGAATCTCTGGAGCCCGGCCCGGATCGTCTTCGTGCGCCACGGCGAGACGGAGGCCAACGCGACCGGGCGATACAGCTCGCGAACGATCGATACGTTCTCCGAGCGGGGGGCGCGCGAGGTTGCGGCGCTGACGGCAAGGCTCGACGCCATGCGTTTCGATGCGATCGTCGTCAGCCCCTCTCCTCGCGCGCTCAAGACCATCGCGCCGTACCTGCGCAAGCATGGGTTGAAGGCGGAGATCTGGCCTGAGCTGTACGAGTGCTGCGACGCCCATTCCCGCAAGATCAAGGGCTACACATCGCCGAACGTGCGGTACGGGGCGACGATTCGCGTTCCGGCCGATTTGGCGCCCTGTTTCATCCTCGACACCGGCGACGATCGCTTGATCCTCGCGCCGAGCTACGACGACGGTCTTCGCCAGATCCGTCTGGCCGGGCAGCGGCTTCGCCGGGAGTTTGGGGGAACGGGGAAAACCGTGCTCGTCGTGGGGCACTCTCTCAACGGCGGCCGGCTGATCGAGGATCTCGAAGGCAAGCCCTTGGAGGGACGGGTGCGCCCTGACAACGCCAAGCCGATTCCGCTGGACGAACGCCCGGACGGCCGGTTCGGGCCGGCTGTTCGCGCGGAGCTCGGGCCACGAGCCGGCTTTTGAAACTTGGTTCAGTTAGCCAGCGGCAAGTGACGAACTGGGGGCGGCTGGGATTTGGGTTTGGCACCGAGCCTTAGATCAGCTTGCCGGCTACCCTTTTGCTCGAGCGGCTTACCAACTTATTGAAGTTGCTCTGCTTTCCGTCCTTGGTCGACTCCTGGTATAGGAGGGCAAGGTTCTGCTCATCGAATTTCCTGAACCATTCTTCCCAGGAGATCTCTTGAAGGGACTCGCCTCCGCTGTAGCCCGGAAAGTTCAGCCTGAGGATGCCAGGGTCGTCGGGCTTCGTCGTTCTCTTCACCGTGGAAGGCTTCGCGTTGCGAGCCTCGGCCCACTTTCTAATTTCGTCATGATTGGTGGTGGTCTTAGCACTTGCCATTTGGTGCCTTCTTGCCCGGAGCTTCGACAGCCGAGGGCGACGCATACCTTGACTTGCGTCAGGCGATCTTTGATCCCTCTTTCGGGCCGAGCCTTCTAAAAAAACTGTCCGACGTTGAGGCGTTCGGCGGTCGGCGTCGACCTACCGCCGAACGCCTTAGTCTTCAGCCAAATACTCGGCGATGAGGGCGGCGGTGTCGTTCAGGGCATCCACGTGGGTGCGCTCATAGCCGTGACTGGTATCGACTCCGGGGCCGATCAGTGCGACCTCGGCGCGGCCGCCGGAGCGCCAGTAGGCGGTTCCATCCGAGCTATAGAAGGGATAGACGTCGGCCTTGAGGTCGATTCCGCGCCTCTCGGCGATCGAGCGGAGCTTGTTGCTAAGGCGCCGGCTGTAGGGTCCGCCGCCGTCCTTGACGCAGAGCGAGCAATGGAGCTCGTCGCCTTGCAGGCCCTCGCCGATGCAGGCCATGTCGAGGACGACCAGTTCACTCAGATCCGGCGGCATCGAATCGACACCGCCGTGCCCAACTTCTTCGAAGTTCGAGATGAGAATCGTCGTCTTTTGGGCAGGAGTGACTTCGCTGTCCCGCAGCGCCTTGATGGCGGCGAGGGCGCAGGCGACGCACGCTTTGTCATCCAGGAATCGGCTTCGAATGAATCCCGATTCGTTGTTCTCGACGCGCGGATCGAAGTAGACGAAATCGCCGATGTCGATCCCGAGAAGGCGCGTCTCGTCCGCCGTCGAGGTCCGCTCGTCCAGGCGCACCTCCAAGTGATCCGCGTTTCGCTCTAGGGTAGCGGCCTGCTTGTTGACGTGTCCGGCTCCGTTGGCGAGCACGAGCGAACCCCTCACCTGACGGCCGGCGCGCGTCATGACGCTCAGTCCTTCGCTCTCGACGGTCGGCCACATCAGACCGCCGATGGCCGAAAGGCGCAGGCGGCCGTTGGGCTTGATCTGAGCGACGATCGCGCCCAGGGTGTCGACGTGAGCGGTGAGGGCTCTCGGGGCGTCGCTCTTGTGGCCTTCGAGGGTCGCGATGAGGGCCCCCTTGGTGGTAATCCGCGTTGGGACTCCCAGGAATTCGAGCTCTTGCTGGACGAAGGAGACGGCATAGTCGGTGTCGCCAGTCGGGCTCGGGGTATTGAGCAGGTCGACGAGGGTCTTCGTCAAGTATTCGGTCGAGATCTCGAATCGGGCCAACGCATCCTCCGCGCATAAGCCTAGCACCTTGGATTGCTGGATTGCTGGATCGGATCGATCGTCTGGCAATCGAGTAATCCGCGATGGAGGGTATCCTTCGCTGTTGCCGTCAGGCACTCTCTCGATTTCGCATCGCGGGATCGCGCATGTCCACAGGGAGCATTCATGGATAACCGAAAATACGAAGCCTTCTATATCGTCAAACCCGACCTAGCCGACGCCGACGTCCAGAAGATCGCCGACCGTTTCAAGGGGATCGTCGAGGAGAACGGCGGCACCGTCGAAAAGGCCGCCAAGTGGGATAAGCGCAAGCTCGCCTACGAGATCAAGGGCTACAAGGAAGGGAACTACGTGCTGATGGAGTTCGAGGCGCCGGCCGGTCTTCCGAAAGAATTGAACCGCCTCATGCAGATCTCGGATGATATCATTCGTCACAGGATCGATCGATCCGGGAGTCATTCGTGATCAACACTGTAGTACTCGTGGGCCGCCTCACTCGCGACCCTGAGCTTCGCACTACCGCATCGGGCAAAAGCGTCTGCGACTTCAGCATCGCCGTGCAGAAGAGAGTCAAGCCGGCCGACGGCTCTCCCGACGCCGACTTCTTCCGAGTTAACTGCTGGGAGAAGACCGCCGAGTACGTTTCCAACTACCTCCACAAGGGCCGCCTCGTCGCAGTCGAAGGCCGCCTCCAGTCACGCAAGTACGTCGCCTCCGACGGAAGCAATCGCGAAGTCGTGGAAGTCGTGGCAAACAACGTCCAAGGTCTCGACCGGCCCAAGGACGACTCCGCAAGCGGCGGGGAGGGCTATTCCGCCCCGGCGGCCCGAGCTCCGGCAACCGCCGCGCCGAGCGCGGACGAGTACGACCCGTTCGCCGACGAGTAGTCGGGCGCGTGATTAAGCTGGGCAGACCGCTTCGCCGTCTCTCCGCCGGCAAACATTAAGAAACGCCTTGACGACCGCGGGATCGAACCGGGTCCCGCTGAGGCGCTCGACTTCAGCCATGGCGGATTCCCGCGGCCACGCGGGCTTATAGGGGCGTTCGTGAATGAGGGCATCGAAGGTGTCCGCCACGGCTACGATTCTCGCCGACAGCGGGATGTTCGTTCCCGAGGTCCCCTGGGGATAGCCGCTCCCGTCCCAGTTCTCATGATGGCAAAGGGCGATCTCCCGCGCCTTTCTCAGTTGGGGAGACTTCACGTTGCCGATGATCGTCGCACCCATCGCGACGTGGAGCTTCATCGCCTCATATTGCTCGGGAGCGAGCTTGCCCGGCTTGAGAAGAACGGAATCGGAAACCCCGATCTTGCCCACGTCGTGGAGCGGCGCTGCGGTCCGGATGATCTCGGCGGTCGCCTTCGAAAGGCCGATCTCCAAAGCGATTTCCGCGCTCATATCGGCCACTCTGCGGGCATGCTCGCCGGTCGCATCGTCCCTGAATTCGCCGGCCCGCGCGAGGCATTCGAGGGCCTCCGTTCGAGCCCGCACGACCGTCCGCGTCCGCCGCTCCACAATGGCCGCCAAGCCCAGGTTCTGCTGTGCGAGGCGGACATGCATTTCCCTCATACGAAGGAAATTGCGGACCCGCAGCAGGAGTTCGGTGGCATCGAACGGCTTTGTAATGAAATCCC
>DATJYD010000004.1:0-2292 GCA_035499755.1 Fimbriimonadaceae bacterium | reverse complement strand
CTTTGGATTTGCCGACGAAGACCGGCTGTACGCCTGTCTGCAGACGACCTTCAAGTTCCATCCCGACTTCGATCGCGTTCTGGCGGAGATCCTTAGCATGGACGATCGGGGGAGGCTGGTCCTCATCGATGCCAAGCATCGCCAGTGGCAGGATCTCCTCGTCGCCCGTTGGCGGCGAACCTATCCGGTCGTGGCGGAAAGGGCGGTGTTTCTGCCGGGAATGAAGCTGGAGCGCTACCTCGCCCTGAGCGCCCTGTGCGATGCGGTGCTCGATCCCATCCAGTTCGGGGGCGGCAATTCGAGTCTGGAGTGCTTCGCAGCCGGGGCGCCGGTGGTGACGCTGCCGTTTGGCCTGCTGAGAAACCAGATCACGACGGCGGCCTACCGGCAGATCGGATTTGAGCACTTGATTGCCCGCGACGAGGCCGACTACGTTCGGCTGGCCCACCGGCTGGCCACCGATGCGGACTGGCGCGCCGCCATGCGCGCGGGGCTTCTCGATGCCTGTCCCCCGCTCTACGAAAACGCCTCCGCCGTGAAAGAGCTTTCGGATTTCCTCGGCGGTCTCATCTGACGCAGCCTGGCGCCGGGTCCCTACCTTGCTACACGGCTGCAAGCGCGGATTCGCAGATCTCCTTGATGTGGCTCAGGGCTTTACCCATCTCGTCCTGAATGGAGACGGGATGCTCCTTCAGCAGGTGGGCGAATTCGCGGTTGGCGGAAAGGTCCATCCCCGGGTCGAACTCGAGGAAGAGGGCGACCTCTGCGTGCCCCTCCGCCGGCGTGACCTTGATCCAGCCCCGGTAGTTGAGATTCGCTCGGGAGTCCCATCGAAGTCTCAGGTGTTCCTCGTCGACGTGAAAGCCGCCAACCCCACGGAACTCGCCATGCGAGCAGGCGCCCTTGATGTGGATCACGTCCCCCATGCCCAGGTCCGCCGACTCGATGCAGGGTACGTACCGGTTGATGTTCTCCGGCTTGGCGATGAATTCGAATATGAAGTGCGGATCGGCATTCACCGATGTCGAGCTTTGATAGGAGCTCATTTCGACAACCCTCCAATAGAAACGGACGGGCATTTGCATGGCAGGTTCTGTCGTCGCACCCGGTGTTTGTGCGCCACTTAAGCCTTGGGATGCGGCGGATCGCTTACCGATCCTCAGATGCAGGACGGCTGCAGCAAGATCGATAGAGCCGCGGCTTCGAAGATGCCCGGAAGCTCGTCTTCAATTCTGTGGCGGAGGCTGTGCGGGAGTTGATCGAGCGGCGGGAAGCGGAATGGCTGTCCTCTTACGCTGCCCGCGCCGTCGACAGTGCAGGGCGGCCGATCGCCGAAGAGTCTGATCCCGTGCGGACTTGCTTTCAGCGAGACCGCGACCGCGTCCTCCACTCCAAGGCCTTTCGGCGTCTCAAGCACAAGACCCAGGTGTTTCTCGATCCGGTGGGAGACCACTATCGCACCCGGATGACTCACTCTTTGGAAGTCGCTCAAATCGGGCGGACGATCGGCCGAGCCCTGAAGTTGAACGAAGACCTCATCGAGGCGATCGCCCTCGCCCACGATGTCGGCCATACGCCGTTTGGCCACGCGGGAGAGGCGGCGTTGGATGAAGCGGTGCGCGAGTATCTGCCCTGTGGCTTTCGGCATTACGAGCAGTCGCTCCGCGTCGTCGATATCCTCGAGAAGCTGAACCTGACGGAGGAGACGAGGGCCGGAATCAGCGGCCACAGCAAGGGCCGGAAAGATCTGACGTCGTTCGACGGCGAGCCGACCTCGACTCTCGAAGCCGCCGTCGTGCGAATCAGCGACCGGATCGCCTACCTGAATCACGATCTCGACGACGCCCTCCGGTCGGGAATCGTGGCCGAGATCCCCTCCCAGTTCGATAGTCTCGGCCTCAGCCATTCGAAGCGGATCGGCGGCATGGTGCAGGACGTCGTCGCCAACAGCGCGGATAAGCCGGCGATCGCGATCTCGAAGCCGCTGATAACCGCGATGAACGATTTGAAGGAATGGCTGTTCGAGAACGTCTACTTGCAGTACCCGAGGCTCTATCCGGACTCTGATAAGGCGAGAAACGTGGTCAAGGAGCTCTTCTCCCACTTCCTGATTCCCGGCAACCTTCCCGCCGGCTTCGAAGGCGCGAGAGGCGCCGTGGATTACGTGGCGGGAATGACGGACCGATTTGCGATCGAGGAATTCACAAGACTCAAAATCCCAGGAGGATTCAGACCTTAATGGATATCGACCCGATGGAGCTGGCAGGCGAAGAGAAGAACGAGGCGAAGGAC
>DATJYD010000003.1:0-3003 GCA_035499755.1 Fimbriimonadaceae bacterium | reverse complement strand
CGCTTTGGCGGGCCTTTCGGTGGCGACATCGGCCACGAACGTATCTCCAGCGGCCGCTGCCGTGCTTCCAGCCGAAATCGTGAATCCCAACCCACCAGCGTGGTAAGGCGCTCCGAACTCGCCGGCTGGAAGCGCCTTTCCAGTCGGGTCCACGCCACCAAAGTGTGTCGCGTCCGTCGCTGTGAAGGTGTACGTCCCTCCCACAGCATCCGGATCAAGAGCGATCGGGCCGCATGTGAAGTTGCCCGTGTCGCCAGCGTTCCGCGTGAAGCTCGCGGGACCTTTGATCGGAACCTCGATCCCGCCCTTCTTTTCCATCGCTATCATGTTCTGTTTGAACGCGCCGATCTGAACGCTGCCCCAAACGGCGGCGATCGCACAAGTCGAGAGAACGAGGATCTTCGCCCAGTCCTGGCCGACGATGCTGCCGACGAGCACCGGCTGCCGGGTCAAATACGCGCTCGCCGCGTAGAACTCGTCTCCGATGAGCACGTAGTCGCAGGCGGCGATGAAGAACGGGGTCTGGGTGTTCTGAGTGGAGCTGGCGACCTGGATGGCGCCGACCGAGTTCGCGGTCTCCGCGAAGATCAGAGACTCCGCGAAGAAGTCCCCGAAGAAGAACGTCGCCGCGGTTTGCTCTCGGAGCATGACGCCGGAAACGCCTGCCGCGAAGGCAAACTGACGGTCTGAGATAAACCGAACCGCGTCCACGTCGTAGCGGTCCAGCAGCCCTTCCGCCTGATACGTATCGCGAATGATCTCCTGGGCCACCGTGTAGACGGCCGCATCGCCGCAGCAGAGCCGGATAGGAGTCGCAAACCGTGCCGCGGTGCGGGAAATGTAGGCGAAGATCTGCAACGCTTGGATCGACGTTGCGCTCAGGCCACTCAGCCCGGGAACCATTAGAACCGGTCGTCCCATTTCCGTCGCGCGGCCGATCGCCTCGTCGATCGCGTTCAATCCCGCGATGCGCCGGATGAACAAGTTGCCGCCGCGCTTGTGGGCGCGAGCTATGTTGAGCAGGAAAAATGAGACTATCGTGTAGGTGAAGAGGATGCCGAACCAGCCGGTGTCGCGATACTGATCGCCGACCGCCGCTCCCGTCGCAACCGGCGTAACGGTCGCCGGATCAATGCCGACCGCCTTGGCGGCGCCTGCGAAGTCGTCGTCGCCGTTGTTCCCGGTGGTGATGGTCCAATCTTTGTCCGCGTTCGGCGAGACCTGCTCGACGCCCGTGCTGCCATCCCTCATCTTCCAGAAGACGAACGTGGGCACGTCCGGCTGGTTCGGGGTAGCCGCGATCATGCTCGACACGGGAACCTGGCCGGGCCTCGCCTGAACATAGGCGGCGAGGGAGGGGTACTTGAGCACCTCCAAGCAGCCGGAGAGCATCACCGCAACGGCGAAAAGCAGGCAGGCCCACAGAGCGGGCCTACGGCACTTCCTTATGAAATGCATCGAACCTCCTCGGTTTTTGCGGCATCGTCGCCGCGCTTCTCCAGCCGCTGGATCAGCAACTCGACGTTGCCGCGTTCGGATAGGAGAAGGCTGTAATTGTTCAAGTTGTCGAAGCCCACGAAGGGAATCAGAAATGGAGCGAAGACCACAAGCGCCTGACTGCCCACGTAGGCTAACGGCTTGTGCATTTCAAGGAAGAGAATCGCGGGGACTTCCATCTTCCTCTTGCGGATTTCAAGGGCGGCCCGATCCAGAAGTTCGTCTCGCTTTTCTTCAGTCAGCGGATCCTTCCACAAATCGAACATCGCTATCAACCAACCTACGCACGGTCTCCTCGATTCGCACCCGATCTTCCTTCCCGTATCGGAGAAATATCCCCCGAAACGGGGCCAGTCGCGTGCTGTCCTCGAGTGGCGAGAGCTTGATTCCGATCGGAGTCACCACCGCGCGCCTCACATCCTTCCAGAGAATGCGCGAATAGCTTATCCCAGTTCGGCTGCTCGCGCCATCCGCGTCGAGCAGATAAGAAGTACCGAGCCAGAAATCCGCCGTTGCCGCGAGAATCATAACAGACCCGGCCAATCCGAGCAAGAGGGTGTGAAGCGCGATCGCCCCGATCGTAAACGCAAGGAGGGTGGCGAGGATCACCGCGACCAACTTCTTGGGCTGTCCGCTCCCGGGAGCGCTCCTCCAAGCGATCCGAACTTCCTCCACTTCCCCGCTTTCATCCGGCACCTTGCCACGATAGCATGCGACAGCCCTGCGTTTGCCAGTCGTCGCCAAGCCATGTCCTGTCCTCAAAGCGCGCAGGGCCGTTCAGCCTAAACGCTCACACGCGGGGCGCCTCACCGCCAGCCGTGGAACAACTCGCTCACCGACTCGTTCAGGTGGATCCGGCGAATCGCCTCGCCGAGGAGCGGCGCGCAGGTTAGAATCGTCAGCTTGTCGAACTTCTTGTCGTCCGGAATCGGAATCGTGTCCAGGGCGATGACCTCGGAGAGAACGCTGTCCTGCAGGCGCTCCGACGCGCCCTTGCTGAAGACCGCATGCGTGCAGCACGCGAGGACGTCCGCCGCCCCTCGATTGATCAGCGCTTGGGCGCCGAGAACGATCGAACCTCCCGTGTCCACCATGTCGTCGATCATCACGCACTTCTTGCCGACGAAGTCGCCGATGATGTCCACGACTTCCACATGGTTGGGCTCCGGCCGCCGCTTGGCGATCACCACGAATGGGCAACCCAGCATTTCCGCCAACGACTTCGCGCGGCCGACGCCCGCGACATCGGGACTCACCACGACAATGTCCTCGCGCTCCTTGTAGCCCCGCTCCAAGAAATAGCGGCCGAGGATCGGCCCTCCGTAGAGATGGTCGACCGGGATGTTGAAGAAGCCCTGGATTTGATCCGCATGGAGATCGACGCAGACGACCCGATCCGCGCCACGGTTCTCGATGAAGTCGGCGATCATCCGCGCCGTGATCGGTTCGCGAGGCTTGATCTTCTTGTCCTGTCTCGCATATCCGTAGTAAGGCATCACCACCGTA
>DATJYD010000002.1:0-5079 GCA_035499755.1 Fimbriimonadaceae bacterium | reverse complement strand
CCTGCGCCTTCGCCTCCCACGGCGACACCAAGCACATCTGCCTCTATCCCGCCGACCCACGCGAGGCGTTCGAATTCGCGGTCGCGGCGTTCGACCTCGCCGAGCGATTCCAGACCCCCGTGTTCGTCCTCACCGATCTCGACATCGGCATGAACGACTGGATGGTCCCGAAGCTAACCTGGGACGACGATTACTATCCCAACCGCGGCAAAGTCCTGTCCGCCGAGGAGCTGGAGTCGATCGCCGCCTTCTATCGCTACACCGATGTCGACGGCGACGGTATCCCCTACCGCACCCTTCCCGGCGTTCACCCCAAGGGCGCCTATTTCACGCGCGGCTCCGGCCACAACGCCAAGGGCGGCTATACCGAGGATGCCGACGAATACCAGGAGGTGATGGATCGCATCGCCCGTAAGATCGACGAGGCCCGCTACGCCGTTCCCGTTTCCTACGTGAGGCGCGCGCCGGGGGCGAAGGATGGCATTCTCTCGATCGGCGGCTGCCACGCCGCTTGCATGGAGGCGACGGATCTTCTCGCCCCCGCCGGCCACCCGATCGACTATCTGCGAGTTCGCGGCTTTCCCTTCGGCAAGGAGGTCGGCGAGTTCATCGAATCCCACGAGAACGTCTATGTCGTCGAGCAGAACCGGGACGCCCAACTCCGCAGCCTCCTCATTCTCGACCTCGGCGCTTGCGGCCTCAAGCTGAAGCCGGTTCTCAACTACTCCGGCTTTCCGATGAACGCCCAAACGGTCGTGAACGGCGTTCTCCGCGCGGAGGACAGATCGGCATGAGCTATCTCGCCAAACCCAAAATCCACCATCCCTCCCTGAAGAAGAACGCGATCGGGCTGACCCGTCGCGACTACGAAGGCGTTATCTCGACCCTTTGCGCGGGCTGCGGCCACGATTCCATCACCGCCGCCATCGTCCATTCCTTCTGGGAGCTGAGCATCGAGCCGTATCGCGCCGCCAAGCTCTCCGGCATCGGCTGCTCCTCGAAGACTCCTGCCTACTTCCTCAAGGAGGCCCACGGCTTCAATAGCGTTCACGGCCGGATGCCGTCGGTCGCGACCGGCGCCGGAGCCGCCAACCGCGATCTCATCATGATCGGGGTATCTGGGGATGGCGACTCGCTCTCGATCGGCCTCGGCCAGTTCTGCCATGCGATCCGCCGCAACGTCGACTTGCTCTACATCCTCGAAAACAACGGCGTCTACGGGCTCACGAAGGGCCAGTTCTCCGCGTCCGCCGATCCGGGTTCGACGAGCAAGAAAGGCGAAGTCAACACTCTCCAGCCGATCGATCCGGTTCTGCTTGCCCTGTCCCTCGGGGCCACGTTCGTGGCGCGGAGTTTCTCCGGCGACAAGGCGCAGCTCGTTCCGTTGATCAAGGCCGGCCTGATGCACAAGGGGTTCGCCTTCATCGACGTCATTTCGCCCTGCGTCACGTTCAACGACCATGAAGGCTCGACCAAGAGCTACGCGTACACGCGCGAGCATCAGATCGAGTTGGTTCAGTCCGACTTCGTCCCCGAGCGCAAGGAGATCCGGGCCGACTATGCCGAGGGCGACGTGCGGACGGTCATGATGCACGACGGTAGCCTCGTCCGCTTGCGTAAAGTGGCCAAGGAGTACGATCCCACGAACCGCGACAGCGCCTATGCCAACATCCGCGAGCGAAACCTCGCGGACGAGGTCCCGACCGGCCTCCTTTTCGTCTCGCCGCAGTCGGTCGACATGATGGAGCAGTGCGAGGCGATCGACGGGCCGCTCTACAACGAGCCGTTCGCGAACCTCTGCCCCGGCAGCGCCGAGTTGGAGAAGCTGCAGACTCGCTTCCGTTAATCCCCCATGCATGGCCCAGCCTAAGATTGATTAAGCTTTGCCTGCCGCCGTCGGCGCCCATCTAAAATGAACGCATGCGGTATGTCACGGCTGCGATCCTCTTTCTCTTCCTGATTCCGTCCCTTTGGGCCCAGCAGGCTACGGGAGCGAGCGCCGCTCCCGCGTCGGGCGGTGTCGACATCAAGCCTCCCGACGGCGCCTACGTCACCCTCGAAGTGGATGCGCGGGACCAAGATCTCCTCGGCCTCATCCGAAAGCTCGTCTCGCAGTTCGACGACGTCGATGCCAAGGTCCTCGGGGGAGCAGGCATGAACCTCGCGCCCGCCGACGTGTCGTCCCTGTTCCGCCGGATCCACCGGATCCGGGTGATCAGCTATTCCGGCGCGTCGAATGTGGACCCCGTCGGCTTCTTCGAGCCCCAGTGGCAGGCCCTCGGCTTTCATCGCCTGGTCTTTTCCCGGGGCGACGAGACCCTCCTCATCATGTGCGGCCGTCCCGACCAGGGCATGGGCCTCCTCTACACGAACTCCGACGGCACGACCGTCGTGCGAACGGATGGCATGCTCGACATCCCCGCCCTCGGCCGCATCGCCGGCGTGGTGCTGAAGGGCTATGTCCTTGGGCAGATCGAGTCCCAGATGAAGACCGCGCCAGCCTCCGTGCCCGCCAAGAAGGTCGTGAAGCACCGGCGTCGCCATCACGTATCCACCGTCGTCAAGCCCAAGCCGAAGCCCAAGCCCGTCGTCCATAGTGGCGCCAAGGGCCACTAATCTCCCGAGAATACAGCAGTGCCGCCATGAAGGTTTCGCCGGGCGCCGATCAGTTCCCTGAACTCCGGGTAAACCTCCATGCATGAACCTCGCGCCTGAGCTTCTCGCCACCCTCGACTCCAACTACTCCGGCTACCTCGAAGGCGGCCGCGTCGATCAATTGTTTGCCGACTTCGGAATCCGCTTCGCGGCCGGTCACTGGTGCGCGGGCGAGTTCTTCGATCGCTTCTGCACCTCCGGCTACAGCGGCCCCGGCTTCGATTCCTCGATCGAGGCCCAGATGCGGCGGGTGCGCGAAGCCGGGATCGACGGGATCGAGTTCCACAACCAGGTCTTCCTCGATTCGGAGTACCGTCGAGACCCCGCGAAGATCGAGTCGGTCAAGGCGGGACTGAAGGAGCATCGCCTCACCCCGACCTGCATGAACATGATGACCTGGCACGAGGCGAAGTGGAAGTTCGGCGGCGTCACCCATCCCGATCCCAAGATCCGCCGCGAATGCGTCGAGCTTGTCCTCGACGGCGTCGAGCTTGCGGTCGTGATCGGCTGCTCCAGCGTGAACCTCTGGCCAGGCTCGGACGGCTGGGACTATCACTTCGAGGTCGATTACGGCCAGCGCCTGAGCTGGTTCATCGACGCCTGCACCGAGGTCGCGGCCCGCTGCGACAAGCACGGCCTGCCTTTCGGCACCGAGAGCAAGCAGAAGGAGCCGCGCGAGGGCAACATGATCTGCAACACCGTCGCCAAGGCCGCGCTCGTTGCGAGTGAGGTCAACAAGAACCTCGGCAAGACCGTCATGGGGGTGGCGATCGACTACGGTCACGAGCAGATGGTTGGCAACACGCCCGCCGATTCGCTCTACATGCTCAAGCGGCTCGGCATTCCTATCGCGAACTTCCACGTCAACGGGGCGAAGTACAACTCGAACGACGAGGATCGCATCGCCGGCACCGACGACATCTGGCGCTTCATCGACTTCTGCTACGCGGCGATCGACACCGGCTACGGCGGCTGGTTCGGCGAGGATCAGTTCACCTACCGGACCGAGCAGGTCGAGTCGATGCGCCTCTCGCGCGAGTTTTTCGCCAACTGCATGAAGAAGGCTCTGATGATTTACGCGCGCAAGCCGGAACTCCAGACCGCGCAGGCGACCGGCGACGCCGGCCGCACGATCGAGGTCGTGAAGCGGATCATCTATAACGGCTAAAGTGGCACGGGCGTCCCGCCCGTGGTTTTCACGACCGTCCCGGTCGTAGATCCGTATTCCGCATGCCTCAGGACGGACACTTTTATCCGGGCCTGAAGCTGCCTTGCACCCGCGCCAGATGGGCGATTTGCTCCGAGCTGAAGCGGAAAGCCACATACCGGCCGCCGTAGGAGCATCCGAGGACCAAGAGGCCGTGCCACCAGGTCCACTTTCGCCGGTGGAGATTGAAGATGAGCGTCGCGGGTGGCACGGGCGTCCCGCCCGTGGTTTCACGACCGTCCCGGTCGTAGGTCCGTATTCCGGATGCCTCAGGACGGGCACCCTTATCCGGACCTGAAGCTGCCTTGCACCCGCGCCAAATGCGCGATTTGCTCCGAGCCGAAGCGGAAAGCCACATACCGGCCGCCGTAGGAGCATCCGAGGACCAAGAGGCCGTGCCACCAGGTCCACTTTCGCCGGTGGAGATCGAAGATGAGCGTCGCGGGTGGCACGGGCGTCCCGCCCGTGGTTTTCACGACCGTCCCGGTCGTATGTCCGTATTCCGCATGCCTCAGGGCGGGCACTCCGCATCACTCTCCTACCAACGGGATCAGGATCTCCGAAGTCGGCCCTCAAGAAATCCCCCTCGCACGTCCGCGCCTCAGCGGTAGTTGACGAAGCTGACCGGGTAGTCGAGGTCGAGGCTCTTGACGAACTGGATCGTCTTCTGGAGATCGTCCTTGACCTTGGCGCTGACCCGCACCTCCTCGCCCTGGATCTGCGCGTTGACCTTGAGCCCCTTGTCCTTGATCTGCTTGACGAGTGCCCTCGCCTTGTCCTGGGCGATGCCCACTTTGAACGTCAGCTTCGACTTCACGCTGATCCCCGCGCCCGGCTCGAGCTTGCCCCAGTCGATCTGGCGGGCGTCGATCCCGCGCTTGAGCAGCTTCGAGAAGACGATGTCCTTGAGCTGGTTCATCCGAAACTCGTCATCCGCGATCAGGGTGTGCCCGTCCTTGTCGACCTCGATCGCGCACTTCGTGCCCTTCAGGTCGTAGCGGTTGTGCAACTCCTTTTGCGCCTGATCGATGGCGTTCTTGACCTCCATCATGTCGGCGCGGGAGACGATGTCGAAAGAAAAGTCGGCGGTGGGCATGGGGGGTGAAGGATTGGAGGATTGGAGGATTGGGGAGGATGTGAGGACTGCGAGGATTAGAGGATTAGAGGATTAGAGGATTAAGGATTGGGGAGGATGAGAGGGTTGGGGAGGATGAGAG
>DATJYD010000001.1:0-6895 GCA_035499755.1 Fimbriimonadaceae bacterium | reverse complement strand
GCGGAGAGATTGATGACGCAGTTCGAGATAATCACGTCGACGCTGTCGCCGGGCAGGGGAATCTCCTCGATGTGTCCTTTGAGGAATTGCACGTTCGAGGCGCCCGCTTCGAGCCGGTTCTTTTCGGCCAGAGCGAGCATTTCGTCCGTCATGTCGAGCCCGTAGGCAAAGCCCGAGGGACCGACCCGTCGCGCGGAGAGAAGGACGTCGATTCCGCCGCCGCTGCCGAGATCGAGGACCACTTCGCCTTCGCTCAATTGGGCAAGAGCGGTCGGATTGCCGCAGCCGAGCGATGCGAGAAGAGCCGCTTCGGGAATCTCGTCGGCCTCGGAGTCCGAATATAGGTTGCTCGTGATGGGATCCTCCGCGTTGGAGCAGCACTCGGTATCGGCGGGGCTCGCCTTGGAGCAGCATCCGCCTTCGCCGGCGTCCCCGCAGCACGAGGAGGGCTGGTTGTTCAGGATCTTGAGCGCGGCATCTCCGTAATGGCGTCGCACTCGCTCGCGGACATCTTCTCGATCAATCAAGTTTTCACCGGACATGTTTCATTTCCTTGTCGTCCCCTCCTCTTGCGGCGATGGTTCGCGCGCCGGAGGCCGGCAGATCTCCATTCACCGCGAAGGCAGGGGCAGGTTCATGGCTGTTCCGCAAAATAACGGCTTAGCGCCTCGATCGCATCTCCGTCGACGGTACAGATCATGTTCTTCCCGCGCCTCTCCACCGAAATCAGCCCGGCGTTGCGGAGTTCCTTGAGGTGGAAGCTGATCGTCGAGCTGATCTTGTCGACGCCGGTGACATGGCAGCAGACCTCGCCGACAGTGGGGCCGGCCACTCGCCGCACCTCGCCCTCCTCGCCGACCGCAACCGGTCCCGCGCAGTCCCTCAGGAACGTGAAGATTCGAAGCCTCGTCGGATCTCCGAGAGCCTTGAACATCTTCGCGACGCATTGTGGATCCACATCAGGAGCATACCACGATATTTCTATAACTATAGAAATAAGTGATTCACTCTGAGCGGCACCCACGTCCCTCCTCGCCCTCGGCCTCGGCTTCCTCGCCCTGCGCCGCCGCCGGCGCTGAACTGAGTACTCGGCCGGATGGCTGGCTAGTTCAGAGGCGCGCGGCATCTGGGGCAGACTCCGATCCCTAGCCCGACCGTTTCGCCGCAGCGCGGACACGACCTGGTGTCGTGGTCCGCCGCCGCACTTCGGAAGAGGACGATCTGCTTGTCGTCGTCCGCGATCTCGCCGGGTATCGCCTTCCTAACCCGGACCATGGAGACGATGGCGACCAAAAAGCAGATTCCGCCGAGTGAAACGCACGCAATCTGGATGCCCAATTGCGGGATCGCGGAGGCGAGCAGGAGCAAGGCAATCCCCACAAGCGCGTAAGCGATCCGCCCTGTCATCCTCATGCCCCAAATCGAATACTTAAAACAAGAGGGGCCGGCCACGATACGGGCCGGCCCTCCAAGACCTAGGCTTCTTTTTTACTTGAAGAAGAAGCGCAAGCCGAAATCGAGGCTCGTCGTGGTGTCGCTGGCCCCGCTGAAGCGGTAGAAAGCGAGCTCCGCGAAGAAGGCCGAAGTCGGGCTGACGTAGTAGTTGACGCCGGCGCCGCCCTTGAACGTCGTCGCCGTCTGGCCGCCTGAACCGGTGTTCTCGTAATACATTCCGGCCAACACGTAGGGAACCACCTGGCCCGACGTATTGAACTCGTAGCGCGCGCCGAGGAACCAAAGCGTGGCGACCGATCCGCTGTCCACCTTATTGAGTGTGAGCGACGTCTCGCCGACGATGTTGTTCGTGAAGTAGTAGCCGACCGACCCGGTGATCGTATACGAATTGCTTCCACTCACCGACGTCCAGTTGCCAGAAATGCCAACTTCCTTGGCGCCCTGAACCGGCCGCACGATGTTCTCTTGTGCGCTTGCAAAGCTCGCGACGCAGGCCAAACCCGCGGCAAGCACGATTTTCTTGTCCATGAAAAGTTTCCTCCAGAACCCCGTACGGAGTCAGCGTCATCTAAGCACAGAATCGCCTGCCCTGTCAAGCATGTGCGTGAAACCGGCGCTTCCCGCAGGCCAGGGGCTCCAGGGGCCGGAACATGGTGGGTGATTCCCGGGCTGGGTGGAACCTACTCGTTTCCGGAGCCGGATAAATCCGGCGGTCCCGGGGCGCTTGTGGGGTTTGGGGAACGCGACGACCCTGTTTCGTTTCCTGGCGAAAAACCTGGGTTCCGGCGTATCCTGTGGTCAATACTTCAGGCGTTCGAGCCGGTGGTTTGGGGGAGTGGGTCGTGATTCAAGACGTAGATGAGTCGATTCGAAGACTGATCGTGGGGGAGTTGGTCGCAGCGGGGGGTTCCCTCATCAAAGACGAGTCGCAGATCGTGTTCGGCCTTCCGAGCGACGAGCCTCCCAAGGACAAGAAGCCGCAACTCAATATCTATCTTCACGACGTCCGCGAGAACCTGGCCTTGCGCGACGAGCAGTTTCACGTTAAGAAGTCGACCAGCGAATGGGAAATCGGCAAGCGGCCGGGCGCGATCCGGCTCGACCTTTCCTACATTCTCTCGGTTTCCGCCGCCGACCCGCTGACCGAGCACCGCGTGCTGGGTGAGGTCCTCGCCGCCCTCATCCGCAACGGGGTCGTGCCCGAGAAGTACTTGGCCCAGTCCCTCAAAGACGAGCTGCCGAATTCGCTCTTGATCTCCGTCGCCCAGCCGGACCATCCTGCCCACAGCGACCACCCGAAGCTCTGGCAATCCATCGGCTCGACCATCAAACCGACCGTCACCCTGGTTGCAACGGCCAAGTTCAATCCGTATGAGACGAAGTTCGTCAAGCTCGTGCGGGAGGCGATTTTCGCACTCGGCCAGGGAATCCATCCCGAAGGTCCGGATCGCCAGATGGACATCCGCAGCGTGCGCTTGTCCGCCGCCGGCATGGTCGCCGACAAGAAGGAGGACCGGCCCCTCGCGAACGTCACGGTCTCCATTCTCGGACGAGAGGAGCAGACGACGACCGACGATCGAGGTTTCTTCTTCTTCCTCAATCTGCCCCCGAACCGTTACACCCTTCGCTTTTCCCGGCGTGGATACAAGGTCCTGGACATGGAGACCGTCGCTCCTCCGCCCGGCCGTTCCGACACCATCGAGCCGATGGACGTCTCCCTTACGCGGCTGACCGACTCGGAAAAGGAGAAAGAGGACGCCACGGTCCGCCAGGAAGTTCTCCGCGCGCCTTCTTTCATCGAGACGGGCCGTCGGATCACGGTTTCTCTCGTGGGGACCTTGCGCTTCCCGGATGGCACGCCCGCTCCCTACATTCCCGTGCGAATCGGCGGGCGTACCGCGGTCACGGACGAGGACGGCTCCTACCATTTCACCGGCCTCGCGCCCGGCGAGCATCAGATCGTGGCCGAGATTCCCGGCCGGGGCGAGATCCCGGTCCTCCCCAGCGGAGGGACCGCGACTTTGCCGGAAGCGGATGGGAACGGCAAGAAAGTCAAGGCGAAAGCCCCGTAGCGCATCATTGAACTTGTGTCCGTGCGCTACGAACTGATCGCCGTTTGTCCCCATACCGGCGCCCGCCGGGGGCGGCTGCACACCGGGCATGGAACCGTCGAGACTCCGTGCTTCATGCCGGTCGGGACCCAGGGAACGGTCAAGACCGTGGGCAGTGAAGATCTCGAGACGCTCGGATTTCAGTTGGTCCTGTCGAACACCTATCACCTTTCCCTCCGGCCGGGGGCCGACCTGATCGAGGATTTCGGCGGACTTCATCGGTTCATGAGTTGGCGGGGAGGGATTCTGACCGACTCCGGCGGCTACCAGGTCATGTCGCTCGCGAAGACCCGAACGATCGCCGAGGAGGGCGTGACCTTCAAGTCCCATCTCGACGGATCGGAGCAGTTCCTGTCGCCGGAGCGATCGGTCGAGATCCAGCGCCAACTCGGCGTCGACATCGCGATGGCCCTCGACGTCTGCGCGCCCTACCCGGCGAGCCGGGACGAAGTCGCGGAGGCGATGCGCCTCACCCACCTCTGGGCGCCGAGAAACCTAGCCGCGCTCGGCGATGCGCGTTGCCAAAAAATCCCAAATCCCGGGCCCGCGCTGTTCGGCATCGTCCAGGGCGGGATCCATGAGGACCTGCGGCGGGAGTCGGCGGCCACCATCTCGTCGCTGCCTTTCGACGGCTTCGCGGTGGGCGGGGTGAGCGTCGGCGAGCCGGCCGACCTGCAATATCCGGTCGTCGCGTTCACGGCGCCGCTCCTCCCGGTGGACAAGCCGCGCTACCTGATGGGGGTCGGGCATCCGCAGGACATCCTGCACGGCGTCGCTTCCGGGATCGACCTGTTCGATTGCGTCCTCCCAACCCGGATGGCCCGACATCACTCTCTGTACACGCTTCATGGCCGGGTCAATATCCTGAATCGCCGCTGGGCCGAACAAGACGGGCCGGTCGATCCGGAATCGCTCTTTCCGGCGACAGAGCGTTATTCGGCCGCCTATCTCCGCCATCTGACCAAAGCGGGCGAGTCTCTCGGCGCGCGTCTTTGCACGCTCCACAACCTCGCCTTCTACGCGCGGCTTATGGCCGAGATCCGCGAAGCCATCGAGCGCGGCACCTGGCCGGACTTGGCTAGACGTTACGCGACGGCATAGCTAGGGCCGCAGCGCCGTTCGAAACTCATACGTTCCCGATCCGATCTCGAACCGGTTCCCGGCCCCATCGAGGGGTTTGCCCGGCAGCATGACGGTCGCGGTGCAGTTGGCGGGGATCGTCAGCTTGAGCGTCATCACGTTAGCCGCGACCGACCATTCGGACGAGATCCGGCCATGCGGGGAATCGTGCCACGCCTTCGCCCACGTAAGATCTCCGACCGGCTCAGGATGGATCAGAATGTGGCGGAAACCCGGCGAATCGGGATCGAGGCCGATCCCGGCGAGCCACTGGATCATCCAATTGCTCACATCCCCGAACATGATGTGGTTCAACGACGACTCGCCGCGCCAGTCCTCCCAGAGCGTCGTGGCGCCCTGCTCGATCCACCAACCCCATCCCGGCTGTTCTTTCCTGGCCACGAGTTTGTAAGCCAGATCGGTCCGGCCGGACTCGGAGAGCACACGGAGCACGTACTTCGCGCCGAGGATGCCCGCGTCGATATGGCCCTGCCCCTCGACGTTCGCCACGAGTTGGGCGAAGGTCTGGGCGCGACGCTCGTTTGGCACGAGATCGAAGTAGAGCGCCATGGAAAGGGCGGTCTGGCTTCCGCTCCCGTAGGTCTTCGCGGCGGGGTCGTAGAAGTGCCGGTTGAATGCGTCTTTCGTCCGCCGGGCCAGATCCTCATATTTGGCTGCATCTTCCGAATTGCCGAGCAGCCGGGCGAACCGCTCGACGATCGTCGCATCGACATAGAGGTACACGGTCGAGGTCAGCTTGCTCGACGTCTCGGTCTTCCAAGGCACCCAGTCGCCGAGGCTTTCGAACGGGATCACGCCCTCCTCGGTCGTGGCGGCGAGGGCGTCGACGTACCGCTTCAGGTGGTCATAGTGCCGGGGGTCTTGAACCCCCAGATCAGGAAGACCGGGCACGTTTCCGCAGTAGCGATAAAGGTCCCACGCCACGATCGGGTACGCGCTGTCCCACGCCGGATTGAAGTTCCCCGAGCCCCAGCCGCCGGTCGGCACGATCACGCTCACCTTGCCGTCCGGGGCCTGATCGTCAGCGAAGTCGTCGAGCCACTTCTCATAGAAGGAGGTCGAGCGGAAGTTCATCAGCCCGGTCTCGGCGGCAAGCTGAGCATCGCCTGTCCAGCCGTTCTTCTCGCGCTGCGGGCAGTCGGTGGGGATGCTTTGCGCGTTGCTGAGATAGGCGTAACGGGTTGCCTGTTGGATCCGGTTGAGGAGATCGTTCGAGCATTCGAAGCCGCCCGCGCTTTCGAAATCCGTATGGGCGAATCGCGCCTCGAAGTTGGCTTTGGCCGGCCGGCCGGGAAAGCCGGTAACTTCCGCGTACCGGAAGCCGCTGTAGGAGAAGATCTGCTCCCAGGTTTCTTCTCCGCCTCCCTTGCAGATGTAAACGTCCGTCTGGAAGGGCTGAGGCGGATCGGACTTGGCCATGAAGGTATCGATCTGGGACCGCTCGATCATTCCCTCCTTGTCGATTCGCTCGCTGTAGCGCATCGTGATTCTCGTCCCCGCGGGCGCCTTGACACGCAGCCGCACATGGCCGGCCAGGTTCTGCCCGAAGTCGACGACGTAGACGCCCGGCTTCGGTTCGGTGATCGCCTTCGGCGCGAACGACCGGGTGATCCCGACTCCCGGGCATGACAACGCTACCAATTTGCCCTTAGGGGCCGGCATCACGCGCGCCGCAAAGAACTTCGCGTTCTCCGCTTGAGGCCCGGGCTGGTCCCATCCGGGCAGTTCGTGGCGGGCGTCGTAGACCTCGCCGGTGTAGATGCCATCGAAGAGGATGGGGCTGTCCGCGGTCTGCCAGCCCGCCCCGCTCGTCACGGTCTGCACGGAGCCGTCCGCGAATTCGATCAGGAGGAGGAGTCGCAGCCGCGGCCGGCCTCGCCACGGGGCTCGGTCGAAGTTCCAAGTCGCCCGATCGTGGACGTCGTACCAGCCGGTCCCGAGGATGGCGCCGACCCTGTTCGCGCCCGGCCGAATCTGTTTGGTGACGTCGTAGGCGACATAGAGCACGCGCTTGTCGAAGTTCGTGTAGCCGGGATCGCGCTCGTCGCTGCCGACCTTCTTGCCATTCAAGTGCAGCTCGGCATAGCCCAGCCCGCAGGCGTACAAAGTCGCCCTCTCGACCTTGGGGCCGCTCACCCGGAACTCGTGGCGGAGCAGGGGCGCGGGCGCCGGGCTCTCGTCTTGAACTC